>JAUIEL010000685.1 GCA_030428825.1 bacterium | reverse complement strand
CTCGAGGAGCGCGTCGACGTGGTCCCCGGAGCCGCGCGCCGCCGCGGCGACGAGGTCGTCGTTCAGCCGGTCGATTCCCTTCACGGTGATCTCCCCGAGATCTCTTCCCGCGCGTCGCACGTCGGATGGTACCGGTCGCGGGGCGGTCTCGGGGGCGAATCCGTCGGTCGTCAGCGGAGGGTCGCGTCGAGGCGACTCTCGACGAGCGGAGCGTGCCGCTCGAGCGGTCCGCCGGCGCCGGCGAGGCGACGGAGGGAGTCGTGGAGCTCCCGCCGTTCGAGCGCCAGGTCGACGAGTTGGACGCCGACGCCGGCGTCGACCGGCCCGACCGCCGCCAGATCGGCGAGGAGCCGGGCGGCCGTCTCTCGGGGCCACTCGAACCGGCCGTCGCCGTCCGCGTCGACGCGAACCGGGTTCGTCGCGGCGCAGGTGTACGCCTTCATCGTCGGCCAGTACGGGCCGTCCACGCCGTCGCCGAGCACGACCGCGACGACCCACGCGTCGTGCGTCGGCCGGCGGACGTGCGCGGACCACATCGTGTCGAGCGGCGCGCCGCGCGGGGCGTCGAGCACGCCGTCGCCGACCGGCTCGCCGTTCACGAACAGGGCGATCGAACGCGGACGGATCCACGACGGCGCCGCGATCCTCACGTGGACGTCGAACCCGTGCCCGATCACCGGGACGACGTCGCCCGCGCCACCGCCCGCGATCTCGATCTCCGCGAAGATCCCGAGCGCGATCGACGTCCTCCCGGCGACGAACGCGTCGCAGAGCCCGTCGACGTCGAGCGCGGCCGGGTCGTCCGTCGCGCTCCGGACGTACGTCCGCCCCTGGCCGACCGGGTCGCCGACGGTGTGCGAGTCGGACGATCCGATCGCCTTCACGTCGACCCCGCGGTTCAGGAGTCCGAACCAGTCCCGGAACTTCTCCATGGCGTCGTCGAGGAGCCAGGTCGAGTTCAGCAGCTCGACCCCGTCGACCGGCATCGCGCGGCCGTCGGCGAAGGCGCCGGTCCGCGGGTCGAGGGCGAACCGCACGAACGGCCCGTCCGCGCCGGCCGGCCAGCGGGGGTGGTTCAGGACGACGACCTTCGCCCCCTTCCCCCGCATCTCGTCGGCGAGGGCGACCCAGTCGTCGAGCCCGGGGTCCGGGAGCGGGCCGTCGGCGGCGAGCGGGAAGGCGTTGAAGTGCCCGACGCCCGTCGTCACTTCGTTGCCGGTGACCGACGTGTACCAGCCGTTCATCCCCGTGATCCGCTGCCACGCCGCGTAGTCGGTCTGGTGGTTGTGGTCGGTCGAGATCGCGAGCTCGACCCCCTCGCCGGCGAGGGTGATCATCCGCTCCTCGATCGACGCGTCGCCGTGTCCGCTGTACGTCAGGGTGTGCACGTGCGTGTCGGCGGCGATCCATCCGGACGTGTCGACCTCGCGCGTCAGGACGAGTCGCTTCGTCGTCACGCCGCCGCGCCTCACGGAGAGCGCGGCCTTGGCGAGGCTCCACTCCATCCCGCGGCCCGCCCACACCGTGTACCGACCGCTCGGAAGCCGCGCGCGCAGCCTCCCGTCCCTCGCGTAGGCGACGCCCGGCCGCGCGGCGGTCCGCTTCGGATCGAAGCCGTACAGCTCCGCCGGCTCCTCCCCGTCGCGCCGGATCGTCACCCGCGCGGGCAGGCCGCGTCCGTCGGCGTCGACGACGTCGATCTCGACGTCGCCGAGCGCCAGCGCGACCTCGAGCGGCCGCGGGTCGAGCCGCACGTCGCCGATCACGACGTCGTCGGTCGTCGTCTCGCAGACCACGGCGAGCCGGTTCGTCCCCGCCGTGATCGAGCCGGCCGGGAGGACGTACGGATAGGTCCCGTCGACCTTCGTCACCCGGAGCGACACCACGCGGACCCCGTTCAGCTCGACGTGCCACGGATCGTCGACGTCGCGGTGCCGGAGGAAGAGGACCGACTCCCCGTCGATCGCCTCCGCCTCGAACGTCAGGTCGTACCGTCCGCCCTCCGGCTCGGCCGGGACGTCGGGCCACGACACCCGCGAGTCCCCGAGGTGGTGGAGCGAGGCGTCGAGCACGCGGACCTCGTCGTCGGCGGCGGCGATCGCGAGGAGCAGGGCGAGCGAGGTCGGGGCGGGCATCCGGTCTCCGGAGAGTGCGGTCGGTCGGTCGGTCGGTCGGTCAGCGGGTCTCAGGGAGAGAGGAGGACGCCGTTCGTCGCCGCGACGCCCGCGGGGGCGCCCGGGTCGGCGACGAACGCCTGCGCGGCGACGGTGAGGCCGCTCGTCGACGGCGGGAGGGTCCCGGCCGCGACGAACGTCCCGGCGGCCGCCCCCGCGCCGGGGAGCGGGAGCGCCACCCCGGCCGAGAGGAGCGGCGAGACGAGGAGGTCGCACGCGCCGAACGCCGGGAGCTGCGCCTTCTGAGCGCCGAACAGGAGGAGCGCGTTCGTGCCGCCGAGCGCGTCGAACAGGCCGAGCGTGACGGAGAAGCCGGCGCTCGCGCAGCCGGAGACGACGAGGCGCGGGACGTGCCCTCCGGTCCCGGGGCAGCCGAGGCCGTAGTGCTCGGCCGGCGCGCACGGACGGCCGAGGACGTGCGCGCCGCCGCTCGCGCCGACCACGATCTCCGGCCGGCCGTCCCCGTCGACGTCTCCCAGGTGGTCGAGGCCGGAGCCGAACGCGGCGGACGATCCGGGGCCGGAGAACGTCTCGAGGATCGCGCCGGTGGCGGGGGAGACGACCTCGACCTGGCCGGCGCCCAGCGGTCCGCCCGCGCGCGCGCCGACCAGCGCGTCGTCGCGCCCGTCCCCGTCCCAGTCCCCGGCCGGGCCGACGCCGGCGCCGAGGTTCGTCTCGGAGGCGTCGCCGTACACGGAGTGCAGGACGTTCCCGGTCGTCCCCGAGAAGAACCGCGCGTAGCCGACGCCGCCCGTGGCGTTCGTCGACGCTCCGACCGCGTAGTCCGAGAAGCCGTCGCCGTCCGCGTCCCCGAGCCCCGCCACCGACGCTCCCAGCCAGTCGTTCGGGAACGTCCCGCCGTGCGAACGGAGCAGCCCCGCGCCGGCGCCGGAGAAGACGTACGCCCCGCCGTTGACGCTCGACCCCTCGCTCGCGAGCGGCGCGCCGACCAGGGCGTCCGGGAACCCGTCGCCGTTCACGTCCCCGACCCCGGCCACGGCGGAGCCGAACCGGCTCCCGCTGGAGCCCGTCCACTGGGCGAGGAGCGCGCCGGTCCGCCCGGAGTGGAGACGCGCTTCGTTCCCAGCGAACGCCCCGACGAGGACGTCGTCGAACCCGTCGCCGTCGACGTCCCCGGCTCCGTCGACCGACCAGCCGAACGCGTGCTGGGTGCCGGACCCGTCGAAGGTGTGGAGGGGCGCGCCGGTCCGGCCGGAGTGGACGCGGGCGCTGCCGGCGTTGAAGACGGTGTTGTCGTCGTTCGGTGCGCCGGTGATCACGTCCGCGAAGCCGTCCTGGTCGACGTCCCCGGCGCCGGCGATCGACTCGCTCAGGTGATCGTGCGCCGAGTCGCCGGAGAACTGGTGGAGGAGCTGCCCCGTCGCGCCCGAGTGGATCCAGGCGCTCCCGGCGTTCAGCGCGCCGGTGCTGTCCCAGATCGAGCCGACCGCGAGGTCGGGCGTCCCGTCCTGGTC
>JAUIEL010000014.1 GCA_030428825.1 bacterium | reverse complement strand
CGCGTACGCCTCCTGGTCGTCGAGGAACGCCTTCACCCGGTTCACCGGGATGCTGAAGCTGAGCCCCTCGGCGCCCTGCGCGACGATCTTCAGCGAGTTCACGCCGATCACCGCGCCGCGGCGGTCGAAGAGCGGGCCGCCGCTGTTGCCGGGGCTGAGCGCCGCCGTCGTCTGCACGTACGACTGTCCGCTCAGGAGCCGCGACCGCAGGCCGACGATCCCCTCGCTGAGGCTCCGCTCGAGCCCCATCGGATTGCCGACCGCGAAGACCGGCTCCCCCTGCTCGACCGCGTGCGAGTCGCCGAGCGGCACGGAGACGAACCGCTCGTCGTCCTCGGTCTCGAGCTTCAGGAGCGCGAGGTCGAGCAGCTCGGCCGTCGCCACGATCCGGACCTTCTTGTACTCGTCCTTCGCCAGCCCGTCGGTCGCCTGCCGGAAGACGATCACCGTCAGCTCGTTCGAGCCCTCGACGACGTGGTCGTTCGTGACGAGGTACCCCTCCGGGTGGATGACGAATCCGGAGCCGAGCGAGACCGGCGTCCGGACGAGCACCACCGCCTCGCCGACCGCGCGGACCGCGTCGTCGAGCGCCAGGACCGTCGCGTCGTCCGCCTCGCGCCAGAGCCTCTCCGGGCCGGCGCGCGACGGTCGGACGGCGCCGTCGTCGACCTCCCGCGCCCCGTCGTCGAGGATGAGCTCGACCGGCGCGTCCGTCGGGGAGAGCGGCGACCGCGACTCGATCTCCGCCGCCGGGACCACGACGACGTCGAACCCGAGGTCGATCGAGAGCGCCCCCTCCTCGCCGGCGGAGACCGGCCCCTCGAACGCGACGCCGCTCCTCAGGACGACCCGTTCGGCGGCCGGGGCGACGGTCGGTTCGGCGGGGCTCTCGGCCGACGCGGCTTGGAGGAGGAAGGACCAGGCGAGGCAGGCGGAGATCATCGGCGCTCGGCTCCGGGGACGGGGAGAATCTCGTCGTCCGCGCGAACCGCGTGCCGGAACGTCCGCGGCCCGGCGCCGCCGGACGGCGCCTCACCCCGGACCGGGCCGGCCGCGCGATGCGCCGAATCGGCACGCATCGCCGCGATCCGCACGGGCCGCATCGTAGCGACGCGGCCCGACGATCGTCTTCCGAACCCTCAGCGCCAGTCGAACGCGCTCAGCGCGGATCGCTCGCGCACGTACAGAGCGCCGTCGACGACCGCGAGGTGGGCCCACGTGTCGTCCTCCGCCACCCGCACCTCGTCGAGCACGACGTACGCGTCGGGGGAGGCGGCGAGCAGGCGGAGGATCCCCGTGTTCGCCAGCGCCAGGATGCGATCTCCCTGCCGGACGAGCGACCAGTAGTCGTCGCCGGTCGGCCCGGACGTCCAGCGGACCGCCCCGTCGTCCAGGTCGATGCAGGTGAAACGGTTGCCGCGCGTGAGGAGGTAGGCGTGCCCGTCGACCACCACCGGCGACGTCATGTTCCCCTGGGTCCTCCCCTCCCACGCCTGTCGCACCGTCACTCCGACGTCGCTGGAGGCGAGGTCGAGCCGCCGCGACCTTCCGCCGTAGGTGGCGGTGAAGACGGCGTCGCCGACCACCGTCGGCGTCAGGATGTTCATCCCGCGGAACGACGGGATCTCCCGGCGCCAGAGGACCGCGCCGTCGTCCGGAGCGACCCCGGCCAGGTGCGTCCGGGTCTGCACCACGAGCTGGGGCACGCCGCCCGGGGCGGCGAGCATCGGCGACGAGAAGGCGCTCCCCATCATGCCGCCGCCGTCGTCGAGGCTCCGCCAGATCGTCTCCCCGCTCTCCTTGTCGAGCTTCGCCAGCGCCGCGCCGGCCTGGACGAGGACGTGGCCCCCGACGACGAGCGGGGACGAGACGAACCCGAACGCCGGCAGCGGCGTGCCGTCGCGCGCGGGGAAGTCGACCCTCCAGTCGACCTCCCCGGTCTCCGCGTCGAGCCGGACCAGCACGTCGCGCATCCCCGCGACGTAGACCGCGCCGTCGTCGAACGCCGGGGTCGAGCGGACCCACGACCCGTTCCGCGCCGCGAAGAACGGCACGTCCATCGCCCCCTCCCAGGCGGTCCGCCAGAGGGGCGCGCCGGTCGTCCGATCGAAGGCGTGCACGATTTCCTCCTCCTCGTCGCGCGTCTCGACCGTAAAGACGCGGTCGCCGGCGACGATCGGACCGGCGTAGCTCGGGCCGAGCTCGACCGACCAACGTCGCGCGAGGCGTCCGTCGCGCAGGCGGTCGGGCCAGGCGGCGCCGTCGACGCGGCCGTCCCGCGTCGGGCCGCGCCACTGCGGCCAGTCCGCGGCGCGCCCGTCCGGAGCGACGAGCCCGCCGAAGAGGAGACCGAGCCCGACGACGAGCTTCCGACCGACGGAGGGGCCGTGACGAGACGGACGGAGATGGGACGAGCCGAGGACGACGAACGGAGGAGCCATGGATGCCGATCCCGCGCGGAGGGAGCCTCGTCCGGAACGTTCGCCCCGGCGGCGCCGGCGGATGCGCCGACCTCCGCATTCCCCCGGTCGGACTTGCCGTCTCCTTCCGGCTGCTACACTGGTCCGAAGCCGCTCGCCCTGGGGTCCCCGTTGACGCGACCGTTCCTCTCCTACCGCCGCTCCCGGTTCTCCACGCGGCTCCCGCTCGATCGCCGGTACACCGAGGCCCACTTCTGGATCCTCCCGGAGACCGAGGGGGCGTGCCGGGTCGGGTTCACGCGGTTCGCGACCCGCATGCTCGGCGAGATCGTCGAGTTCGACTTCGAGCTGCCGGAGGGGAGCGCCGTCGAGGAGGGGGACGTCGTCGGGTGGGCCGAGGGGTTCAAGGCGGTGACCGAACTCTACTCGCCGCTCGCCGGACGGTTCCGCGGGGGGAACGAGGCGCTCGGCGACCTCGTCGGCGAGATCCACCGCGCCCCGTACGACGACGCGTGGCTCTACCGGGTCGAGGGGACGGCGCCCGACGCCGCGCTCGACGCCGAGGGGTACGCGCGGTTCCTCGACTCGACGATCGACCGCATGATGGGGAGGGCCTCGTGATCGCGCGCTACGTCATGATCGGCGGGTTCCTCGGGGCGGGGAAGACGACCGCGATCCTCCGCTACGCCGACCGGCTCCGGCGGCAGGGGCGGACGGTCGGGCTCATCACGAACGACCAGAGCACCGGTCTGGTCGACACGGCGCTCGTCCGCTCCCGCGGGTTCGCGGTGGAGGAGATCACCGGCGGGTGCTTCTGCTGCCGGTTCCCGTCGCTGAAGGCGGCGGCCGACCAGCTCACGGCGGCGACCCGGCCGGACGTCTTCCTCGCCGAACCGGTCGGTTCGTGCACCGACCTGGTCGCGACCGTCGGCTACCCGCTCCGCCGGCTGTACGGCGACGCGTACGAGGTGTCGCCGCTCAGCGTCCTCGTCGACCCGCTCCGCGCGGCGCGGGTGCTCGGCCTCCGCGACGGCCGCGCGTTCTCCGAGAAGGTGCGGTACGTGTTCGAGAAGCAGCTCGAGGAGGCGCACCTCCTGATCGTCAACAAGGCCGACGCGCTCGACCCGGGGCTCGCCGACGAGCTCGACGCGGCGCTCGGCGAGCGGTTCCCCCGCGCCCGGCGGTTCCGGGTCTCCGCGCGGACGGGCGACGGCCTCGACGCCTGGTTCGACGCGATCGAGTCGACCCCCCTCCCCCACGACCGGGCGATGGACGTCGACTACGACCTGTACGCCGAGGGGGAGGCGCTCCTCGGCTGGCTGAACGCCACCCTCCGCGTCACGGCGTGCCGGCCGTTCGACGCGAACGCGTGGCTCGAACGCCTCGCCGAGCGCCTCGTCGCCCGGCTGCTCGCCGACGGAGACGCGGAGATCGCCCACTTCAAGGCGACGCTCGATCCCGGCGACCCGCTCGGCGGCCTCGCGGCCGTCAGCGTGGTCCGGAACGAGGAGCGCCCCGCGCTGCGCGAGCGCCTCGACGGGGAGGTCGAGGGCGGCACCCTCGTCCTGAACCTCCGGGTCGAGACCGACCCCGACGCCCTTCAGCGCGTCCTCGACGCGACGCTCCGCGAGGCGGCGGACGCCGACGACGGGGTCCGGCTCGAGCTCGAGCACCGGGAGGCGTTCCGTCCCGGCCGGCCGGTGCCGACCCACCGGTTGGAGACGCCGTCGTGAGCCCGCCCCGCATCCTCTATTGTCGCTGCGCGTACGCGAAGGTGATCGACGACGCGGTGAAGGACGAGGTCCTCGCGCGGCTCGCCGAGTCCGGCGCGGCGTTCGACGCGGTCGCCGACCTGTGCGAGCTCGCCGCCCGGAACGACCGGGCCCTCGACCGGCTCCGGAAGGAGACGCCGGTCCGGATCGCCGCCTGCTACCCGCGCGCGGTCCGGTGGCTGTTCCACGGCGCCGGGTTCCCGCTCCCGGAGGACGGGGTCGAGGTGCTGAACATGCGCGAGTCGGGCGCCGACGAGGTCGTCGCGCGGCTGCTCGACGGCGCGCGCCCCGAGGGCTCCGCCGCGCCGGGCACGGGAGGAGACGCATGACCGCCGCCGGCACGACGCCGCGCGTCCGCGTGGTCCTGTTCGAGGGGGCGGGGAGCGCCCCGCTCGAGGACGGCGCGCGCCTCGACCTGCTGAAGAGCCTGCTCGACGCCGGCCACGCCGTCACCCGCCCCGCCGAAGGAGCCGTCGTGGCGCCGGCGGACGACGCGCCGCACCTCGTCGTCGGCCGGTTCGCGCCGGACGCGCGGGCGCGTCTCGCGGCGGCCGACGACCTCGAGCTGCTCGACCTCGACGACGCCGCGGGCCCGGCGGCGGTCCTCCCCGCGGTCGAGGCCGCGAACGCGCGCGCCGGCGCGACCTCGCCCGGGGAGTGGAAACCGTGGTTCCCGGTCATCGACTACGACCGCTGCACGAACTGCATGCAGTGCCTCACGTTCTGCCTGTTCGACGTCTACGGGGTCGACGGCGACCAGAAGATCGAGGTCCGGACCGAGTCGAACTGCAAGACCGACTGCCCCGCCTGCTCCCGGGTCTGCCCCGAGGCCGCGATCCTCTTCCCGAAGTACAAGAAGGGCCCGATCAACGGCGCGCCGGTCACCGAGGAGGACCTGAAGAGCGAGGCGATGAAGGCGGACATCTCCGCCCTCCTCGGCGGCGACCTCTACCGGACGCTGCGCGACCGGAGCGCGGCCGCCCGGCAGCGGTTCTCGACCGAGCGCGACGAGTCGAAGGCGCTCCTCGAACGGAAGCGCTGCCTGAAGGAGCTCGGCAAGACGCTCGACATCCCGGACGAGGTGCTGATGACGCTCCCGTCGGTCGAGGACATCGAGGCGAAGGCGGCGCGCGCGAAGGAGAAGCTCGAGGAGCGGCGGCGCCGCTCGCGAACCCTGAACGACGGCCCGCCGAAGCCGCCGCCGAGCCCGGACGACTGGGGGATCTGACCGTGCTGCACCTCGCGTGGCGAATGGTCCGCTCGACGGAGCCGCGGCTCCTCTGGAAGTTCGCCTACAACTTCGGCTGGAAGGGGATGCGCTCCGTCCAGCTCTTCAAGAAGCGCCTGAAGCAGGGGGTCGTCTTCCCGCCGTTCCTCTACCTCTCGATCACGAGCCGGTGCAACCTCCGGTGCCAGGGGTGCTGGGTCGACGTCCGGCAGCCGGAGAACGAGCTCTCCTTCGAGGAGATGGACCGCCTCGTCTCCAGCGCCAAGGCGCGGGGGAACGCGTTCTTCGGGATCCTCGGGGGGGAGCCGTTCATGCACCCCGACCTGATGAGGCTCCTCGCGAAGCACCCGGACTGCTACTTCCAGATCTTCACGAACGGTCACTACATCACCGACGAGGTCGCCGAGGAGCTGCGTCGGATCGGGAACGCGACGCCGCTGATCAGCGTCGAGGGGACCGAGGAGGTGAGCGACGCGCGGCGCGGCGGGACCGCGGTGCTGAGCAAGACGATGCGGGGGCTCGAGACGTGCCTCCGCCACAAGCTGATCACCGGCGTGGCGGCGAGCGTCTGCCAGACGAACGTCGACACCGTGCTGAAGGACGACTGGGTCGACGACCTCGTCGAACTCGGCGTCCATTACATCTGGTACCACACCTACCGCGTGGTCGGCCCGCACGCCTCGCCCGAGCTGGCGCTCCGCCCCGAGCAGGTCCGCGCCGTCCGCCGGTTCGCGGTCGAGATGCGAAACACCAAGCCGGTGATCTTCGTCGACGCGTACTGGAACGACAAGGGCGAGGCGCTCTGCCCCGCCGCGACCGGGATCAGCCACCACATCGGCCCCGGCGGCGACGTCGAGCCGTGCCCGATCATCCAGTTCGCGAGCGAGACGATCCGCGACCACGACGGCGACATCTACGAGACGCTGACCCGGTCGGCGATGCTCGACGACTTCCGGAAGACGGCCGCGAAGGCGACGCGCGGCTGCGTCGTCCTCGAGCGCCCCGACCTGCTGAAGGAGGTCGTCGAACGCCACGCCTGCCGCGACACCACCGTGCGGCAGAGCGCGATGGCCGAGCTCGAGGGGCTCGAGTCGCGGCCGAGCCAGCACGACCCGGGGAACGAGATCCCCGAGAAACACTGGGCGTACCGCTTCGCAAAGAAGCACTGGTTCTTCGGCTTCGGCGCGTACACCTGACGCCGCGTGTCGATCCGACTCGAGATGCTCCAGGTCGCGCGCGTCGCGCCGCGGCTGCTCGGCGAGGCGGCGGAGCGGGTCGGCGCGTTCCTCGAGGAGACGCTCGCCCCGGACGGCGCGGGGACGGATCGCGGGGGCGGCCGCGACCTGTATTACTCGGTCTTCGCGCTGGAGGGGCTCCACGCGCTGCAGCGCCCGCGCCCGGTCGAGCGGACCGCCGGGTACCTCCGATCGTTCGGCGACGGCGAGGGCCTCGACCTCGTCCACCTCGCCTGCCTCGTCCGCTGCCACGCCTCGATCGAGAGCGCGCCGCCGGCCCCCCTCCGCGACGCGATGCTCTCGCGTCTCGCCGGGCACCGCTCCGCGGACGGCGGCTTCGCCGGCGCTCCCGGGGCGGAGGAGGGGACGCTCTACCACGCCTTCCTCGCCGTCTCGGCCCACCAGGACCTCGGGGCGCCGCTCGAGGCGCCCGAGCGGCTCGTCGCGAGCATCCTCTCCCGCGAGTGCGCGGACGGCTCGTTCACGAACGACGCCCTCGTCCCGGTCGGGAACGTCCCCTCGACGGCGGCGGCGCTGACCGTCCTCCGCCACCTCGAGGCCCCCCGACCGGCGAGGGCGGCGGCGTGGCTCCGCGCGCGCCACGTCGAGAGCGGCGGCTTCCTCGCCGCCCCCGCGGCGCCGATCCCCGACCTCCTGTCGACCGCGACCGCGCTGCACGCCCTCTCCGGGGCGGAGGCGACGGCGACGCTCGACGCGGTCCGCGAGCCGTGCCTCGACTTCCTCGATTCGCTCTGGACGGGGCGCGCGTTCTGCGGGAACTGGACCGACGAGACTCCCGACGCGGAGTACACGTGGTACGCGCTCCTCGCGCTCGGACACCTCGCGCTGTGAGGGCCGCCCGGGAGGTCCGCGAGCGTCTCGAGGCGACGCGGGAGGCGGCGCGCCGGACGCTGCTCGCGGCGTACGACGGGGGCGCGTTCCGCGGCGCCCTGTCGTCGAGCCCGCTGTCGACGGCGACCGCGGTGATCGCGCTCGAGCTCCGCCGGCGCGCGCACCCGGCGGAGGAGCGAGACCTCGCCGCGCCGATCCGCGACGGCGTCGCGTGGCTCCGGGACCGCGCCGGACCGGACGGCGGGTTCGGGGACACGGTCGACAGCCCGAGCAACGTCAGCACGACCGCGCTGGCGTGGGCCGCGCTCGGCCTCGCCGACGACGCGCGCTCGACCGCGGTCGCCGGCGACGCGGCGCGATGGATCGAGCGGCACGCCGGCGGGACCGACGAGCGCTCGCTCGCTCGCGCGCTGGCCGAGCGGTACGGCGGCGACCTGACGTTCTCGGTCCCGATCCTGACCGCCTGCGCGCTCGCGGGGCGCTTCGGCGATCGTCCCGAGGCGTGGCGCGCCTTCCCCGCGCTCCCGTTCGAGCTCGCCGCGTTCCCCCGCCGCTGGTTCCGTCGGCTCGGGATCCCCGTGGTCAGCTACGCGCTCCCGGCCCTGATCGCGCTCGGGCAGGTCCGACACGCCCGCGCGCCGAGCCGGAACCCGGCCGCGCGCCTGGCTCGTTCGCTCGCCCGACGCCGCACCCTCTCCCTGCTCGAGGAGATCCAGCCCGCGAACGGCGGGTTCCTCGAGGCGACGCCCCTCACCGCGTTCGTCCTGATGAGCCTGGTGGGGATCGGTCGCGGCGGCGCCGTCGTCGCCCGGCGCGCGACGGAGTTCCTGATCGCGTCCGCGCGCGACGACGGGAGCTGGCCGATCGACACGAACCTCGACACCTGGACGACGACGCTCGCCGTGAAGGCCCTCGCCGCCGGCGGCGCCGCGCGTCCGGTCGAAGACGCGCGCGCGGCGGAGATCGTCCGGTGGCTGCTCGACCAGCAGGGCGCGGCCGAACATCCGTACACGCTCGCCGCGCCCGGCGCGTGGGCCTGGACCGACCTCCCCGGCGGCGTCCCGGACGCGGACGACACCCCCGGCGCGCTCCTCGCGCTCCGGATCCTCGCCGGCGACTCGTCCGAGGTGCGCGTGCGCGCGGTCGAGGGCGTCCGATGGCTCGTCGACCTCGCGAACCGCGACGGCGGCGTCCCGACGTTCTGCCGCGGGTTCGGGAAGCTCCCGTTCGACCGGAGCAGCCCCGACCTGACCGCGCACGCGCTCCGCGCCTGGCGCGCCTGGCGGGACGACCTCGACCCTCCCCTCCGCCGCCGCGTCGACGCCGCCCGCGCGGCCGCGGTCCGGTATCTCACCGCGACGCAGGCGGAGGACGGGACGTGGACGCCGCTCTGGTTCGGGAACCAGGGCGCGCCGCGCGAGGAGAACCCGCTCTACGGCACGGCGCAGGTCGTGCTCGCGCTCCTGGACGAGGTCGGCGACGACGCCCGCGCGCGCGAGGCGGCGGCGCGGGCCGTCCGGTGGATCGTCGCCGCGCAGGCGGACGACGGCGGCTTCGGGGGCGCGCCCGGCACGCCGCCGTCGGTCGAGGAGACCGGCGTCGCGCTCCTCGCCCTCGCCGAGGCGCGGCGGCGGGAGGAGACCGCCCCGCTCGTGCCGGACCGGGCGATCTTCGCCGCGGCCGAGCACCTCGCGTCGACGACCCGCGACGGCGCCGCCTTCCCCGCCGCGCCGATCGGCCTCTACTTCGCGCGCCTCTGGTACGCGGAGCGCCTCTATCCCGTACTCTTCGCGCTCGCGGGGCTCGAGTCCGCCTCCCTCGCGATCGAACGATGACGATCTACCTCGACCACAACGCGACCACGCCGCTCGACCCGCGGGTCCTCGAGGCGATGCGGCCGTACCTGCTCGAGGAGTTCGGCAACCCGTCGAGCCGGCACCGGATGGGGTGCGCGGCCGCGGCCGCGGTCGAGACGGCGCGGGGCGAGGTGGCGGCGGCGCTCTCCGCCGACCCGCGCGAGATCGTCTTCACGAGCGGCGCGACGGAGGCGAACAACCTCGCGCTGCTCGGCGTCGCCGAGGGGGGCGCGGCGGCCGGCCGCGACCGACACGTCGTGACGGTACGGACCGAGCACCGGGCGGTCCTCGACCCGTGCCGCGAGCTCGAACGCCGCGGCTTCCGCCTCACCGTCCTCCCGGTCGACGGCGAGGGACGGCTCGACCCCGACGCGCTCGCCGCGGCGGTGACCGACCGGACGCTCCTCGTGTCGATCATGCACGCGAACAACGAGACCGGCCTGCTCCATCCCCTCCGCGAGCTCTCCGCGATCGCCCGGGCGCGCGGCGCGCTGTTCCACACCGACGCCACCCAGTCGTTCGGCAAGCTGCGGCTCGACGTCGACGAGGACGGCCTCGACCTCGTCTCCTTCTCCGCGCACAAGCTGTACGGACCGAAGGGGGTCGGCGGGCTGTACGTGCGGCGGCGACGTCCCCGCGTCCGGCTCTCCCCGCGCCAACTCGGCGGCGGGCACGAACGCGGACACCGCTCCGGGACCCTGAACGTCCCGGGGATCGTCGGACTCGGCCGCGCGGCCGCGCTCGCGGTAGCGGGGCGGGACGAGGAGCGCGCGCGCGTCGCCCGGCTCCGCGACCGGCTCGAGGCGGCGCTCCTGGCGATCGACGGCGCCGTCCGGAACGGCCCGGCCTCGCCGCGTCTCCCCGGGACCACGAACGTCGGGTTCGCCGGCCTCGACGCGCCGACCCTCCTCGAGCGGATGCCCGAGGTCTGCGCCTCGACCGCCGCGGCGTGCACCAGCGCGGTCGTCCAACCGAGCCACGTCCTCGGCGCGATGGGCCTCGACGACGCGCGGATCGGCGCCTCGATCCGGTTCTCCCTCGGGAGGACGACGACGGACGAGGACGTCGACCGCGCGGCGACGCTCGTCGGCGAGGCGGTCGCGGCGGCGCGACGTGACGAGGCCGCCGGCTGAACCGGGAGGATTCTCGTTCCCCTCCGCCGCGAGGCCCGGCAGAATCGAGGTTCGCGCGCTGCAACCGCTCCGGAACCGGGAGGTCCCTCCGCATGCGCCCCACGCTCCTGCTCGCCCCGTTGCTCCTCGGATGCGTCACCGCCACGACCGCCGAGGCGGCGGAGGCGTGGCCGCGCTGGCGCGGCCCGCTCGGCACCGGGGAAGCGCCCGGGTCGAACCCCCCGGTCACGTTCGGCCTCGACGAGAACCTCCGCTGGCGCGCCGAGATCCCCGGCAAGGGGAAGGGGACGCCGATCGTCCTCGGCGACCGCGTCTACGTCCTGACCGCGGTCGGCGTCGGCGACGAGATCGAACCCGAGGAGGAAGAGGAGGAGGACGACGGCGGGCGCGGGCGGCGCGGCCGGCGCGGCTCGCGCGGCATCCAGCCGACGCAGACCCAGCGGTTCCTCGTCCTGGCGCTCGACCGGGCGACCGGCGAGGAGGTCTGGCGGGACGTCTGCGCCGAGCGGCTCCCGCACGAGGGGACGCACCAGGACGCCTCCTGGGCGTCCGCGTCGGCGGTGACCGACGGCGAGGTCCTGCTCGCGTACTTCGGTTCGTTCGGGCTGTTCGCGTACGACCTCGACGGGAAGCGGCTCTGGGAGAAGCAGCTCGGCGAGATGCGGACCCGGCGCAGCTTCGGCGAGGGGAGCTCCCCCGCCGTCCACGGCGAGACGGTCGTCGTGCAGTGGGACCACGAGGAGGACGACTTCATCGTGGCGCTCGACCGGAAGACCGGGAAGGAGCGCTGGCGTCGCGAGCGGGACGAGCCGACGACCTGGGCGACCCCGCTCGTGGTCGAGGTCGACGGGCGGGCGCAGGTGATCGCGAACGGGACGAACGCGATCCGCGCGTACGACCTCGAGACCGGCGACACGGTCTGGGAGTGCGGCGGCATGACCGTCAACGCGATCCCGACCCCGGTCCACGCGGACGGCGTGGTCTACGTGATGAGCGGCTTCCGCGGCAGCGCGCTCCTCGCGATCCGCCTCTCGGGCGCGAAGGGGGACCTCGCCGGCGGCGACCACGTCGTCTGGTCGCACGACCGCGACACGCCGTACGTGCCGTCGCCGCTGCTCGTCGACGGCAAGTTGTACTTCCTCAAGGTGAACACCGGGATCCTGACCTGCTTCGACGTCGAGGCCGGCGAGCCGCTGTACGGTCCGATGCGGCTCGAGTCGGTGGCGAACGTCTACGCCTCCCCCGTCGCCGGCGGCGGGCGGGTCTACCTCGCGGGACGCGACGGCGAGGTGGAGGTGATCGAGATCGGTCCCGAGTACAAGCTGCTGGCTTCCAACGAGTTCGACGACGGCTTCGACGCTTCTCCCGCAATCGTCGGGAACGAACTCTATCTCCGCGGCCGGAACCACGTTTATTGCTTCGCGACCGGCGCCGACGAGGCCCGGGAGTTCTGATCCGCCGCGAGGAAGGCCGTCCATGAGCACCCTCCCCCCCCGGGTCCCCGTCCAGCGGGCGCGCCCGGTCCAGTCGAACATCCCGGCGCGCCGGTCCGAGCGGGACCGCCTCGCCCGGGAGACCGCGGCGTACGTCGAGGAGCAGGGGCTCGTCCCGCCGATCTCGATCCGCGAGCTCCGCGAACACGCGGCCGCGGTGCGCGAGCGGACGGGGGTCGACGAGATCCACCTCGACTTCCTCTCGGTCCTCGTCAACAACGCGGTCTGGAACGACTCGCTGGCGCGGATCCCGTTCGAGCGCCGCCTCCTCCTCCTCCCGAAGTGTCTCCGGGTCGAGGAGAAGTGTCCGGCCCCGTTCGACGAGCTCGGGCTCCTCTGCAAGGAATGCGGTCTCTGCACGATCCAGGACCTCACGGCGGAGGCGGACCGGCTCGGCTACGCGGTCCTCGTCGCCGAGGGCTCGGCGGTCGTCCGGCAGATGATCGAGACCGGGCGGATCGAGGCGGTCGTCGGGGTGAGCTGCCTCCACGTCCTCGAGAAGTGCTTCCCGCACATGGAGGCGGCCGCGGTCCCCGGGGCGGCGATCCCGCTGCTGCAGGACGACTGCGCCAACACGACCGTCGACGTCGACCTCGTCTGGAACCTGATCCACCTGACGTCCGAGGACCGGACCCACCGGCTCGACCTCGACCGGCTGAAGAAGGACGTCCGCGGGTGGTTCTCGCCGGCCGCGCTCGGCCGACTCCTCGGCGAGGCCGACGGCGAGGCCGACGGGCTGGCGCGCGCCGCCCTGACCGAGGACGGAAACCGCTGGCGCCCGTACCTCGCGACGTGCGTGGCGACCGCCCTCGCCCAACACGAGGCGGAGGAGGAGTGGATCCCGCCCGACGAGTTCCGCCGGCTCGCCGTCGCGATCGAGTGCTTCCACAAGGCGTCGCTGGTGCACGACGACATCGAGGACGGGGACGACGAACGCTACGGCCGGCCGACGATGCACGCGCGCCACGGCGTGCCGGTCGCGTTGAACGTCGGCGACCTCCTCCTCGGCGAGGGGTACCGGCTGCTCGCCGAGCTCGACCTCCCCCCCGAGCGTCGGGTCGCGATGGTCCGCGCCGCCGCCGACGCGCACGTGACGCTGGCGCGCGGCCAGGGGGCCGAGCTGGCGTGGAGCCGCGCGCCGCGTCCGCTGCCGCCGACGGAGGTGCTCGAGGTGTTCGAGCGGAAGACCGCGCCCGCGTTCCGCGTCGCGCTCGCGCTCGCCGGGGCGTACGTCGGCGCCGACGCGGAGACGCTGGAGGGGCTCGACGCGTACGGCACCGCGCTCGGCATCGCGTACCAGGTGAAGGACGACCTCGAGGACTTCGACGGCTCGGGCGACTCGTTCGACGCCCGCGACGCGCGGCCGTCCCTCCTCCTCGCGATCGCGCACAAGCGGGCCCGCGACGACGACGAGCGGGCGGCGATCGAGACCCTCCTCCTCGGCCGCGCCGGGGACGAGGCCGACGTCCGGCGAGGGGTCCGCCTCGCCCACGAGCTCGGCGCGGTCGACAAGGCGCGCGAGCTGTTGAACGCCTATCAGGAGCAGGCCGTCCGCGCGCTGCGGACCCTCTCGAACCCGACGCTGAAGGGCCTGCTCCGTCGCGTGGTGCACAAGATCTTCCCGCTGGTCCTCCTCGAGGGGACCTGCAGCTCGAGGGAGGCGGACGCCGCCGCCCGGACCCCGGTGAGCGCCACGTGAGGTCGGGATCGCGAAGCAGGGTCCGCGCCCGCGCGGCGCGGACGGGAGCGAACGGATCATGAGACTCGCATCGACGATCGAGGGCGCGCTGTTCGCGCTCGCCGTCGCGGCCTCCCTCCCCGGAGCGGCCGCGGCCTCGGACGACTGGACGCACTGGCGCGGACCGAACCAGAACGGGACGTCCGCCGCCGTCGGCCTCCCGGAGGCGCCGTCCCCGGGCGGGGAGAGCGAGCTCTGGACGCTCGAGCTCGCCGGCCGCGGCACGCCGGTGATCTCCGGCGACCGCCTCTACGCCCTCGGGTACGCGGGGACGGGGAAGGACCTCCGGGAGTGGCTCGTCTGCCTCGACGCGTGGACCGGCGAGAAGCTCTGGGAGCACCCGTTCTCGGACTTCCTGTCGGACGTCATCTACGACCGCTACTCGATCGGCAGCCCGACCGTCGACCCGGAGACGGGGAACGTCTACGTGCTGTCGACCGCCGGCGAGGTGGCCGCCTTCACCGGCGACGGGCGGGGCCTCTGGCGGCGTTCGATGCAGAGCGAATTCGGACGGCTCACCTTCCCGAACGGCCGCACCGGCGCGCCGGTCGTCGACGGCGACCGCGTCGTCCTGCACGCGATCACCGCCAACTGGGGGCCGGTGAACGGCCCCGCCCGCGACCGCTTCTTCGCCTTCGACAAGCAGACCGGCGAGCTGATCTGGGTCTCGACGCCAGGGGTCGGGCCGAAGGACAGCTCGTTCTCGCCGCCCGTCTTCCGGGACGTCGGCGGCCGCCGGGTCCTGTACGCGGGGACCGGGTGCGGGAACGTCGTCTGCATCGACGCGCGGACCGGCGACGCGCTCTGGCGGTTCCCGTTCGCGACCGGCGGCGTCAACTCCGGCGCCGTCCTCCACGGCGACGACACGCTGGTCGTGATCCACGGCAAGGAGAACCTCGACAGCTCGGTCATCGGCCGGATGGCCGCGCTCCGGCTCGATCCCCCGCCCGCGGCCGGCGAGCCGGACCTCCCCCGGGTGCTCGACTCCTCGGTCGAACGGTGGCGGCTCGACCTCGCCGCGTTCACGAGCAGCCCGGTCCTCGTCGGCGACCGGGTGTACGAGACGGTCGCGACCGGCGAGCTGTTCGCCGTCGACGTCCCGACCGGGACGATCGCGTGGCACGAGAAGCTCGCGCCCGACCAGATCCACGCCTCGCCGGCGTACGGCGACGGGAAGCTGTACGTCCCGATGAACGACGGCTCGTTCCACGTGATCCGGCCCGGCGCCGACGGCGCGGAGGTGCTGCACCGGACGCAGCTCGAGGGGAACTGCCTCGGCGCGCCCGCGATCGCCGACGGCCGCGTCTTCGTCCACACGACGAAGCGCCTCTACTGCTTCGGCCGGCGGCCGGAGTCCTCGCCGGCGAAGGGGGCGGCGGCGCGGCTGCAGGTCGTGCCGGCGGAGGTCCTCCTCGTCCCCGGCCAGAGCGTCCCGGTGCGGGTCCGGGCGCTCGACGCGAACGGCGAGATCGTGCGCGCCCGCGTCTCCGACGTCGAGTGGACCGCCCGCGGGCCCGCGTCGGTCGTGTTCGACGGCGACGCCGTCCGCGCGCCCGACGACGGCCGGCTCGGCATCTCGTTCGTCACCGCGACCGCGGACGGCGTCAGCGGCCCGATGCGCGTCCGCGTCGTCGCCGGGCTGCCGTACGGCGAGGACTTCGAGTCGATCCCGCTCGACGCGAACGGCGGCGACGACGTTCCGTTCGCGTTCCCGCCCGCCCATTGGATCGGCGCGCGGCTGAAGTTCGACGTCCGCGAGCTCGACGGGTCGAAGGTCCTCGCCAAGACGCTCGACAACAACCTCTTCCAGCGCGCGACCGCGATGTTCGGCACGCCCGACATGAAGGACTACGAGGCGCGGGTCGACATCCGGACCGACGGGAACCGCCGGAGCATGTCGACCGCCGGCCTGGTGAACCAGCGCTACCTCGTCCTCCTGAAGGGGAACCACCAGGAGCTGGAGATCAGCTCGAACATGGAGCGGGTGAAGGAGTCGGCCCCGTTCCGCTGGCGCCCCGGCGTCTGGTACACGCTCCGGACGCGCGTCGACGTGGCGGCCGACGGCTCGGGCGTGATCCGCGCGAAGGCGTGGCCCCGGGACGAGGCCGAGCCCGAGGCGTGGACGCTCGAGGTCGAACACCGCCACGCCCACACGCACGGCGCGCCGGGGCTGTACGGCTTCTCGCCGCAGAGCCGGTTCCGCGTCTACATGGACAACCTGCAGGTGACCCCCCATGACTGACCGTCTCGTGATGCCGCTCCTCGTCCTCGCGACGCTCGCGCCCGCCGGCGCGGCGCAGGACTGGCCGACCTGGGGCGGCGACCCGTCCCGCAACATGGTCAGCCCCGTCACCGGTCTGCCGCGGTCGTTCTCCGCCGGGAGCTTCGAGCGCGGGACCGACCGGATCGACATGGACGAGACCGAGAACGTCCGGTGGGTCGCGAAGCTCGGCTCGCAGAGCTACGGCAACCCGACCGTCGCCGACGGCCGGGTGTACGTCGGCACCAACAACGCCTCCCCCCGCGATCCCCGCTTCAAGGGGGACCGGAGCAACGTCTACTGCCTCGACGAGCGGACGGGCGAGATGATCTGGATGCTGTCGGTCCCGAAGCTCGGCACCGGCAAGGTCTCCGACTGGGAGTTCCTCGGCATCTGCTCGTCGCCGGCGGTCGACGGGGACCGGGTCTACCTCGTCACGAACCGGTGCGAGGTGATGTGCCTCGACGTGAACGGGATGGCCGACGGGAACGACGGTCCGTTCGAGGACGAAGGGGCGTACTTCGCCGGCCCGGGGAACGAGCCGATGGAGGTGACGGAGACCGACGCCGACATCGTCTGGACGCTCGACATGATCGACGCGTGCGGCGTCTTCCCGCACAACATCACGTCGAGCTCCGTCGGCGTGGTCGGGGACAAGGTCTGGGTCACCACCTCGAACGGCGTCGACTACGGCCACGTCGAGACGCCGGCGCCGTTCGCGCCGAGCCTGATCGTGGTCGACAAGGCGACGGGCGCGCTGCTCGGCGAGGAGCAGTCCGGCCTCTCCCAGCGGATCTTCCACGGCAACTGGGTCTCCCCGACGTACCTCCGGACCGACGCGCTCGAGCTGTGCATCTTCGGCGGGCCGGACGGGCGCGTCTACGCGTTCGAACCGACCCCGGTCGAGGACGACGACGGGTACATGGTGCTGAACGAGCGGTGGCGCTTCGACGTCAACCTTCCCGAGTACCGGGAGCGGGACGGCGCCCCCGTGAAGTACGCCACGCGGAACGGCCCGAGCGAGGTCCTCGGCACGCCGGTCGTCCACGACGGGAAGGTGTACGCGCTGATCGGCCAGGACCCCGAGCACGGCGAGGGGGTCGGCCGCCTCTGCTGCATCGACCCGACCGGCGAGGGGGACGTCACGGCCACGCACGAGGTCTGGTCGTTCGACGAGATCAACCGCTCGATCTCGACGGTGTCGGTGGTCGCCGGGCTCCTGTTCACGGCGGACTTCTCCGGCTTCGTCTACTGCCTCGACGCGAAGACCGGCGAGCTGTACTGGAAGCACGACACGTTCGCGCACATCTGGGGTTCGACGCTGGTCGCGGACGGCCGGGTCTGGGTCGGGAACGAGGACGGCATCCTGACCGCGATCCCGGCCACGAAGGAGTACGACAAGTCGAAGGTGACCGAGACCGACATGACCTCGCCCGTCTTCTCGTCGCCGATCGCGGCGAACGGGACGCTCTACGTCGCGACCCACACCCACCTGTTCGCGATCGGCTCGACGTCGGACGGCTGATGCGAGCGTTCTGGATCCTGGTGGCGGCGCTCGCCGTCCTGCACCACGACGCGTGGCTCTGGGGAGACCGGAGCCTCGTGTTCGGCTTCCTCCCGTCGGGCCTCGCGTACCACGCGACGTACTCGCTCGCCGCGGCCGCCGTCTGGGTGCTCGCCCTCCGGTGCGTCTGGCCGGACGAGCTCGAGGAGTGGGCGAGCGAGGGGGACGCCGATTCGGGGGGGAACGGATGACCCTCGCCTTCGCGGAGGCCGCCGACCGCACGCCGCTCTGGATCCTCGCCGCCTACCTCGGACTCCTGATCGGCCTCGGCACGATCAGCCAGCGGGCGTTCCGCGGCACGTCGAGCGACTACTTCGTCGCCAACCGGTCGATCGGCCCGTTCCTCCTCCTGATGAGCGTGTTCGGGACGACGATGACCGCGTTCGCGCTCGTCGGATCGACCGGCAAGTCGTACGAGCTCGGGATCGGCGTCTACGGGCTGATGGCGTCGTCGTCCGGGCTGGTGCACTCGCTCGTCTTCTTCCTGGTCGGGATCAAGCTCTGGGCGATCGGGAAGCGGCACGGGTTCGTCACCCAGATCCAGTACTTCCGGGCCCGGCTCGATTCGAACGGGATCGGGTTCCTCCTCTTCCCCGTCCTCGTCGGTCTCGTCATCCCGTACCTGCTGATCGGCCTCGTCGGGGCCGGCGCGGTGATCCGCGGCGTCACGGTCGGGATGTTCCCCGAGGCGTTCCCCGGCGTCCCGAACCCGGCGTCCGGAGCGATGATGTTCGTCGGCGCGGTGCCGCCGTGGCTGACCGGCCTCGTGATCTCCGGCGTCGTCCTCTTCTACATCTTCGCCGGCGGGCTCCGCGGCGCGGCGTGGGCGAACGCGTTCCAGACCCTCGTCTTCATGGCGATGGGAGTCATCGCGTTCGTGCTGATCTCCCGCAAGCTCGGCGGCGTCACCGCGGCGTCCGAGCAGGTCCTCGCGAACGCGCCCGAGCACCTGTCGCGGGAAGGGAAGATCGGGCAGCTCCAGTTCCTGACCTACATGCTGGTGCCGTTCTCGGTCGGCATGTTCCCGCACCTGTTCCAGCACTGGCTGACGGCGCGCTCGGCGAAGACGTTCCGGCTCAGCATCGTCGCGCACCCGCTCTTCATCATGATCGTCTGGGTGCCGTGCGTCCTGATGGGGACGTGGGCGGTCGGGGCGGGGATCCACCCGCCCGGCGGGAACCCGAACGCCGTCCTCGCGAAGATGGTCGCCGACCTGCTGCACGACCCGGTCGTCACGGGGCTCCTGACCGCGGGGATCCTCGCCGCGATCATGTCGTCGCTCGACTCCCAGTTCGTCTGCCTCGGCACGATGTTCACGCACGACGTCGTGCTGCACCACCTCGGGAAGGAGCGCGTCTCCGACCGGCGTCAGGTCCTCCTCGGACGCGTCTTCATCGTGGCGATCGTGCTCGTGACGTACCTCATCTCGTTGCTGTCGCTCCCCCACGTCTTCGACCTCGCGGTCTGGTGCTTCAGCGGGTTCGCGAGCCTCTTCCCGCTGGTCTTCGCGTCGGTCTACTGGCGCCGGCTGACGAAGGCCGGCGCGATCGCGTCGATCGTCGCCGTCCTCGCGACCTGGATCCCGCTCTTCTACGTCGGGATGGTCGAGCCGACGCTCTCGGGGACGACCGAGCCCGGCGACTGGCTGGTGGCGGGGATGATGCCGGTCGCGGTGATCTTCGCCGCGTCCGCCGTGTCGCTGGTCGTCGTCTCTCTCCTCACTCGCCCGCCGCCGGCCGCCGTGGTCGACCGCTTCTTCCCGGGGACCGTCCCGAGCCGCGCCGTGGAGACGAAGCCGTGAGCGATCCGATCGAGAGCGCCCCCCGCCCCGCGAGCCCGGAGGAGGCCGCCGAGCAGCTCGACGCCCACGTCCGCGCGACCGTGGCGTGGCACTTCTCGGCGGAGACCGGGACGCCGTTCTGGATCGACCGCGCGCGCGACCTCGGGCTCGACGCCGTGGAGGAGATCACGACGTTCGCGGACCTCGCCCGGCTCCCGCGGTTCGACGGCGAGTGGCTCCGCTCCGAACCGCACGCTCGGTTCGTCCCGCGGGCGTTCGCCGACCGGCCGTACACCATCTTCGAGACCGGCGGCACGACCGGGATGCCGAAGCAGCGGATCGGCTGGGACGACTACAAGATCGACTACGCGGCCTTCTCGTCGACGCTCGACGACGACGCGTTCCCGCCCGGCGGCGCGTGGCTGATGATCGGACCGACCGGACCGCGCCGCCTCCGCCTCGCGATCGAGTTCCTCGCGAACCACCGCGGGAGCCCGTGTTACTTCGTCGACCTCGACCCGCGGTGGGTGAAGCGCCTGATCCGCGAGCGGCAGTTCGACCAGGCGAAGGCGTACATGGAGCACGTCCTCGATCAGGCCGAGCAGATCCTGAAGCATCGCGAGGTGACCGCGCTCTTCACCACGCCGAAGCTGCTCGAGGCGCTCGGCGAGCGCCTCTCGATCCCCGAGGCGGGGATCCGCGGCGTCTTCTGCGGCGGGACGGAGATGGCGCCGCAGAACGTCCGGTTCCTCTGCGAGGAGGTCCTCGAGGGGGAGGTGACGTTCGTCCCGACGTACGGCAACACCCTCATGGGGCTCGCCGAGCACGAGAAGGACTTCGCCTCGAACGGCTACTCGATCACGTACCACGCGCCGCAGCCGCGCGCCGTCGTCCGCGTCGTCCGGCCCGACGACCCCGACGTCCTCGTCGACCACGACGAGTGGGGGCGCGTCGAGCTGACGACGCTCACCCGGGAGCTCCTCCTCCCCCGCTTCCTCGAACGCGACGAGGCGATCCGACGGCGGCCGACCGCGACCCACCCGTGGGACGGCGCCGGCGAGGTCCGCCCGTTCCGCGCGAACGAGGAACGGATCGTCGAGGGCGTCTACTAGTGTCCTGCCTCGCAAGTTCGTGTGCATTCTCGCGCGCCTCGCGGCCGCTGGACTACGTTGCTCCTCCTCGGAGTGTCTCGAACACGCGGTCGTCGTCGCGCCTTGCCAGCGGCCGCGATCCATCACGATCACGCGCACGAACTCACGAGGCAGAACACTAGTGCCGTCCCTCCCCCACATCCCCGTCCTCCGGCACGGGCCGGCGTACGAGAGCCTCGACACGGTCGAGGTGCGGGATCACCGCACGGGGACCCCGCTCGCCGTCGTGAGCCAGGCGAACGCCGGGATCGTGCGACGCGACCTGCGGAAGGCGGGGGCGCGCGCCGCCTCGCTCCGGGCCCGCCCGATCGACGAGCTGCTCGACCTCTGCGCCCGCGCGGTCGAGCCGTTCCTGGAGGGGACGCTGCCGCTGAACGACGCCGGCGACGAGCAGTCGGCCGATCAGTACGTCCGCGCGCTCTCCGCGACCAGCGGGATGCCCCACGCCCTGGTCCGCGCCAACATGGAGAAGATCGCGACCGTCCTGCGCGACATGCCGGCGATCCTGCGCGGCCTGACGCGGGGCCTCGACCCGGCCGTCCTCGACACGGGCGTCGGCGTCCAGAACGGGGTCCCCGTGTCGTACGCCGACGCCGCCGACGCGCTCGGCGTCGTCCTCCCGAGCAACTCGCCCGGCGTGAACTCGATCTGGCTCCCCGCGCTCGCGCTGAAGACGCCGGTCGTCCTGAAGCCGGGCCGAGAAGAGCCGTGGACGCCGCTGCGCATCCTCCGCGCGCTCGAGGCGGCCGGCCTCCCGCGCGAGGCGTTCGGGTTCTACCCGACGACGCACGACGGCGCCGCCGCCATCCTCGAGGGGTGCGGCCGGTCGCAGCTGTTCGGCGACGCCCGGACGACCGCGCCGTACGCCGGGAACCCCGCGGTCGAGATCCACGGCCCCGGCCGCAGCAAGGTCGTCCTCGGTCCGGACGAGGCGGACCGCTGGGAGACGCACCTCGACGTCCTGGTCGCCTCGGTGGCGAGGAACGGCGGGCGGAGCTGCATCAACGCCTCGACGATCGTGGTCCCGGCCCACGGCGACGCCGTCGCCGAGGCGCTCGCCGCGCGGCTCGCCGCGATCGAGCCGCGCCCGGCCGACGACCCGGAGGCGACCCTCTGCGCGTTCGCGAACCCGAGCGTCGCGGAGTGGATCGACGGGACGATCGCCGCCGGCCTCGCCGCGGGCGGCGCCGTCGACGTGACCGCCCGCCACCGCGACGGCGACCGCTCGGTCACGCTCGACGGGTCGACCTACCTCCGCCCCACCGTCGTCCGGTGCGAACGTCCGGACCACGAGCTGGCGAACACCGAGTTCCTCTTCCCGTACGTCGCCGTCGTCGAGGTCCCCTCCGATCACGTCGTCGCCGCGATCGGACCGTCCCTCGTCGTGACCGCGATCACGCGCGACCCCGCGCTGCGACAGGCGCTGATCCGGTCCCCGCACGTCGAGCGCCTGAACCTCGGCCCGATCCCGACCTCCCACGTCGACTGGGACCAGCCGCACGAGGGGAACCTGTTCGAGTTCCTCCGCGTGCGCCGCGCCGTCGCCCGGGACGAAGGGTGGTGATGGACGCTCCGGTCCCGTTCGACCATTCCCCTCGGACCCGCATCGTCTTCGGCCCCGGCGCGCTGGCGCGGCTCGGCGAGCTCTGCGCGGAGCTCGGCGCCACGCGCGTCTTCCTGGTGAGCGACGCCGGGAACGCCGAGGCCGGCCACGTCGACCGGGCCGAGGCGTCGCTCGTGGCGGCGGGCCTCGCGGTCGCGCGCTGCCTCGACGTCGACGAGAACCCGGACACCCGGACGGTCGAGCGCGTCGCGGACGCGGCTCGCGCCGCCGCCCCCGACCTGTTCGTCGGCCTCGGCGGCGGCAGCCCGATCGACGCGGCGAAGGGGGCCGACTTCCTCCTCGTGAACGGCGGCGCGATGGAGGACTACCGCGGACACGGCACGGCGAGGACGCCGCTCCTGCCGCTCGTCGCGGTGCCGACGACCGCCGGGACGGGGACCGAGGTCCAGTCGTTCGCGCTGATCGAGCGCGCCTCCGACCACCAGAAGATGGCGTGCGGCGACCCGAGCGCCGCGCCGCGGATCGCGCTGCTCGACCCCGAGCTGACCCGGACCCAGCCGGCCCGCGTCACCGCGTGCACGGGGCTCGACACGATCACGCACGCCGTCGAGAGCTTCGTCACGCGGGTCGGCAACCCGATCTCGACCCTCCTCGCCCGCGAGGCGTTCACGCGCGCCGACCGGGCGTTCCCGGCGGTCCTCGAGCGGCCCGACGATCTCGACGCGCGCGGTTCGATGCTGCTCGCGGCGTCCTTCGCCGGTCTGGCGATCGAGAACTCGATGCTCGGCGCCGCCCACGCGCTCGCGAACCCGCTGACCGCGCACCACCGGATCGCCCACGGCCACGCGGTCGGCGTCATGCTCCCCCACGTCGTGCGGTTCAACGCCGAGGCGCCGGAGGTGGCGGAGCGGTACGCCGCGCTCGCGCGCGCCGCCGGACTCGCCCCGTCGGCGGACGCGCTCGCCGAGCGGCTTCGCCGGCACCTCGCGCGCGCCGGACTCGGCGGCGGGATCGGCGCGATCGGAGTGACCGGGGACGCCGTCCCCGGGCTCGCGCGCGAGGCGTCCGCGCAGTGGACGGCCGGCTTCAACCCGCGCCCGGTGACCGCCGCCGACCTCGAGCGGCTGTATCGGTCCGCGCTCTCGGACGGGGAGTAGACTGGAGGGATGCGCGCCATCACCCGACTCCTCTCGCTCGCCCTGACGGCGCTCGCGTCCGCCCCGGCGGCGGCGGCCGGCGACTGGCCGCAGTTCCGCGGCCCGCGCGCCTCGGGCGTCGCCGAGGGGGCGAGGACGCCGGCCTCGTTCGACGTCCCGTCCGGCGCGAACGTCGCGTGGAGGACGCCGATCGCGGGGCTCTCCCACGCCAGTC
>JAUIEL010000684.1 GCA_030428825.1 bacterium | reverse complement strand
GCAAGTCGCTGTGCGGGCGCCTGTTCACGCGCCTGTTCCCGGTCCAGAGCCTGCTGATCGACGAGTTCGTCGCCCGCTTCCACGGCCCGTCGCGGCAGTGGTGGTACCTCTCGGACGGCGGGCACTTCGAGAACCTCGGACTGTACGCCCTCGTCAAGCGAGGCTGCCGGGTGATCATCGTCGCGGACGGGAGTCACGACGAGCACGTGAACGACTGGCATGACGGCCCGAACGTCGACAGGGCCTCGGCATTCGACGACCTCCGTCACTTCGAGACGCTCCTCCACACCGACTTCGGCGCGATCCTTCGCATGAACTGGGACACGTTCGATCCGCGCGCGTCCGGCGGCACGTTCACGGACCGGGCACCGGCGATCGTCATGACGGGGACGATCCCGAACCTGCCGATCGACCCCTCGCCCGGTCACGGCAAGGAGGGCGCCGTCCTCGAGACGGTCCACGTGATCTATCTCAAGGCCGCCTACGACCTCGACGGCGCCCTCCGGCGATCGGCGACGTTCATCGACCGGGAGGCGGCGGAGTCCGGCGACTTTCCGCATCGGCCGACCTCCGACCAGTACCTCGAGGAGCAGCAGATGGCCGCCTACCAGCGGCTCGGCTACGAGGCCGTCGTCGGGAACGCGGCGAAGTTCCGGAACGCCTTCCGGGCCCTCGCCCACGACATGCGGAACTGAGTCCCCCCCCGCCCCGGGGAGCGGCGAGGCGGGTCCGTCGGATCCGACGGCGCCCCGTGCCGCGGGAATTCGCGGCCGGGTGGGATTCCCTCGCGACGTTTCCTTCTCCCGCGACACGCATAGGGAGAGCCGGTGGCCGACCCCCGGCTCGCCGAGATCGTTCCGCCCCCCGACCCCGGACCCCCGTCCGCCGGAGACCTGCCGATGGTTCGACCGAAGCTCCTCCTCTCGTCCCTCGCCCTGCTCCTCGGCTCCGGAGCGCCCCTCCTCGCCCAGTGCGGCGGCGAGACGCTCCTCTCGCCGCTCGGCCCCGGCAGCGAGTTCGGAGTCGCCGTCGACGTCGACGGCGACGACCTGCTCGTCGGCGCCCCGGGGGCCGACCAGGCCCTCTTCTACCGACGCACGGGAGGGGCCTGGGTCCCCGCCGGCGCGCCGGTGACCCTCGGCGCGGGGACGCGCTCCGGACGGTCCGTCGCCGTCGCGAACGGGCTGGCGATCGTCGGCGCTCCGGACGCGGACGTCGGCGGCGTCGTCGGCGCCGGCCGGATCCAGGTCTTCACGTCGACCGTCCCCGGCGTCTGGACGGCCGGGGCGACCTACTCCTCCCCGTCCCCGGTCGCGAACGCCGAGTTCGGCTTCGCGGTCGACACCGACGGGGCGACCGTCATCGTCGGCGAGCCGGGAACCCCGAACGGCGGCCGCGCGTTCGTCTTCGACGTCGGCGCGGGCGGTGCGTTGACGCTGAAACAGCATCTCCTCGGCTCGAACCTCACGCCCGCCTCGCGTTACGGCGCCGCCGTCGCCATCGAAGGGATCGCGGCCGTCGTCGGGGCCCCCGAAGCCGACCTCGGGCCGAACGCGTCGAACAACGGGGGCGCCTTCCCGTTCCGCCGGACACCGGGCGGCAACTGGTCCGGCTACGGCTGGTTCTCGACGACCGCGAACGGGGGGCGGATCGGGTCGACGGTCGCGATCTCCGGCCCGCACGTCATCGCCGGGTCCCCGGGGAAGGGCCTGGGGATCTTCCTCGAGTTCGACGGGTTCCAGTACGTCCACGACGGCATCGCGTTCCTCGTCTCGCTCTACAACGGCGGCTACGCCGTGGCGCTCGAAGGGAACCGCGCCGTCATCACGTCCCCGGCCTGGGACGGACACAACCTCCTGAACGTGGGGGACGGCGCGTTCCGGGTCTACGACCACGACGGGGCCGACTTCCACGCGACGACCGGACACGCGTGGGCGATCCACGACGATGCTTCGAACGTCGGACTCTCGGCGGCGATCTCGGGAAACCTCGTCGTCTTGGGAGGAGAACACTGGGGGGGCACGTTGACGGACGCGGTCTACACGTTCGATCTCACGCAGACCGCGTGGCAACACGTCATCCACAGCTACGACTGGATCCACGGAACGGGGAACAAGGCGGTGACCATGAACCTCCAGGGGTCGTTCTGCGCCGGCGAGGAGTACGCGTTCTACGTCGACGCTCCCGTCGGGAACACGCCGACCTTCGTCGTCGTCGGGAGCTCGTACCTCGGCGCGCCGATGCTCGGCGGCACGTTCGGGCCGACCCCCGACCTCCTCGTCACGCTCCCCACCAACGCGATCGGCTTCTTCGACTTCAGCGCGAACCTCCCGCCGGTGATCCCGGCCGGGGTCGACCTCTACCTGCAAGCCTGGTCCCAGGACCCGGGCGGCCCGCAGGGATGGGCGGCGTCGCACACGTATCGACGGACGACCGCGTTCTGAGACGCCGCGCGCGCCGGGCGGCTCGTCAGGACCCGAACCGGATCTCGAGCCCGTTGCTGGCCGCGACCAGACCGGCCGGCGACGCGGCGTCCTGGACGAACGCCTGCAGGAAGAGCCGCGCGCCGGCGAGGATCGGCGTGACGTCGAACGGAACGTCGAGGGCGCCGTCCCCCGGCGCGCCGGGGGTCCCGACGGGCGGCAGGATCACGAGCGTCAGCGGCGCCCCGCCGACGAGCAGCGTCACGCCGGGCACGGGGAATCCGGGGACCGAGACCTCCTGGGAGCCGATCAGCAGGCCCGACGGGGCGCCGCCGAGGACGCGCCGAAGCCGGAGGCTCGCCGACCCGCTCAAAGGCGCGACCGGACCGGCGGCGCCGAGCAGCGGCGTCGCGCCCCCCGATCCGGCGGCCCCGACGCCGTACTGCCGGACCGCGCCGCTCGTCGGCTCGACCTTCGTCAGGTTCTCGATCAGGCGGCCGGCGAGGACGTCGACGTCTCCGTCGCCGTCCGCGTCGAGGAGGCCGTGCGGGTCTCGCACCAGGTAGGCCTCGGGCGTGGCGTACGTGTGAGGCGTCGAGAGCCCGCGGAGGAAGACGACGCCCGCCAACGCGTCGACGCTCGACACCGTCGGGGGCTTCACGCGGCGGAGCCCGACCAGGTCGCGGATCCCGTCGCCGTCGAAGTCGGTCGCCACCAGCGACGGCCCCGGCGTCACGTCGACGACGAGCGGCGGGAGCGGCACGAACGACCCGGCCTGGTTCTCCAGGCGATCGGCGCCGGACGAGAGCGCGCTCCCGTCGACGATCAGGTCGTCGTCTCCGTCCTGGTCCAGGTCGAGGAATCGGGCGCGGAACGGGAGCTGCGACGCCCCGATCGGGAGCGACGACTCGACGAACGACGTCGGCCCCTGGACGCCGAGCCGCGCGACCCACGGGAACGGCCCGTCGTCCTGCGCCGCGAAGTCGAGGTCGCCGTCGAGGTCGACGTCCGACGTCGCGATCGGCCGGGAGCTCCACGCCGCGACGAACGTCGGGAACGACCCCGTCCCGTCGTTCGGGCGGTACCCTCCGGTCAAGAGGAGGTCGAGGTCTCCGTCGCCGTCGACGTCCCCCATGGGGTGCTCGGTCGACTCCATCATCCAGACCGTGGCGAGCGGATCCGAGGTCGCCTCCTTCGAGTCGGCCCATCCGCCGGCCGGCGTCCGCTCGAGCAGG
>JAUIEL010000683.1 GCA_030428825.1 bacterium | reverse complement strand
GCGCGCGCCGAGGAGGTTCCGGACCAGGAGCGGGAACGCCGGGATCAGCGCCAGATTGCTCTCGTCGAGGCCGCTCGCCCAGGCGACGACGCTCCGTTCGCGCCGCTCGACCCGGACGAGCTGCGGACCCGCGGTCGTCCGGACCAGGACCTCGGGGGGCGCGGTCGCGGCGTCGAGCACCTCGAGGGGCCGCGCCAGCACGACGAGCAGCCCCTCGAACCCGACGTGCCGCAGCAGCGGGTCGCCGCGATCCCAGTCGACGACCAGCGGGTCGATCTCCTCCCGCCCCGCGCCGAGCCCGACCTCGCCCGGCACGACCCCGAGCCAGAGTTCGCGCCGCGCCGGGAGCGCCGTCGACGCGGGCGGCGCCGCGGTCACGATCGCGAGGTCGAACGGGGCCGACGTCGCGCGCGCGACGTCCTCGAGCGCGGCCGCGCCTTCGCCCGGATCGACGCACGTCGCCTCGAGCCCGGGGAAGACGTCGACCAGCCGATCGACGAACGGGTTCGCCGGTCCGACCACGAGCAGGCGCGGCGGCGGGCTCGTCCTCACGCCGACGAACGCCTCGTCGTCCGCGGGGAACGCGTCCGGCGGCTCGAGCGTCACCCGGTACCGCGCGTCGCCTCGCTCGTCCTCGGGCGGCGCCACCTCGAACGCGACGGCGACCTCGCCCCCCGGTTCGACCTCGACCGTCCGCGCGCCGGCGAGCGCGCCGTCCCGGAAGAGCGAGACCGTCCGCACCCTCCGGCCGTCTCCGCCGCCGAGGCCCGCGGCCACGCCGACCAGCAGCCGGGCCACGCCGTCCCCGACCGCGCCGTCGCCGCCCGAGACCGCGGCGCGCACGATCCCGACGTTCGCGGCCGGCGCCCCGCACGCGACGAGCACGACCGGCGCCCCCTCGACGTCGACCTTCGCGAACTCGGCCGGCGGGACCGCGAAGTCGGAGAGGACGACGATCCGCGCCGGCCCCGCCGCCGTCTCCAGCCCGCGGGCCTCGCGCGCCGCGAACGACAGCGCCTCTCCGAGCGCCCCGCCGGCCGGTTCGACGGAGAGGCGGTCGATCCCCTCCCGCGCGAGCCGGCGGTCGGTCGTGGCGTGGAAGGCGACGCGCGCCTCCGCGCCGGCCGCGATCGCCATCACCGCCGCTCCGCTCCGGAGGCCGTCGATCGCCTCGCGTGCCCCCGCTCGCGCGCGCTCGATCCGTTCCTCCCCGTCGTCGCCGCGCGTCCCCATGCTCGCGGTGACGTCGACCACGAGCACGAGCGCCCGCTCATCCCCCCCCGCGCCGAACCGGAGGTCGGCCGCCGCCCCCGCGATCAGGAGGACCGCGAGGATCAGCAGGAGGAGCGACAGCCACTCCGACGGCCGCCGGAACGACGATCGGGCGAGCACGTCCTCGAGGACGCGGCTCCAGAGGAGCGTGCTGGAGACCGGGCGCTCCCGGTAGCGCCGCTTCAGCAGGTAGAGGAGGACGATCGGCGCCGCCGCGGCCGCGAGCCAGAGCCAGGCCGGCGCGCCGAAGGCGATCAGGAGCGTCGGCCCGCCGCCGCTCACCGCAGCACCCCCGCGCCGACCAGCGACCGGAGCAGGAACTCCTCCAGCCCCTCGTCCGTGACCGCGCTCCCGTACGCCACGCCGCGGCGCCGCGCGGTCTCGCGGCAGTGCGCGAGGAACCGCCCCGCCCGCTCCCGGTACGCCGCGAGCACCTCGTCGGTCGCGTTCACCTCGACCACGTCGCCGCTCTCCGCGTCGATCAGCCGGAGGTCTCCCTCGAGCTCCGGATCGACCTCCTCGCGTGCGAGCACCTGGCAGACCGTCACCTCGGTCGTCGGCCGGAGGAACGCGCGCAGCACCTCGAGCGGTCCCGCCGGATCGAGGAGGTCGGAGATCAGCACGATCGATCCGCGCGGCCGCGCCCGGTCGATCCACGCCCGACACGCCTCGTGGAGGGGACGGCGCGACGGCGGCGCCTCCTCGGCCAGTCGCTCGAGCAGCCGCGGGAACGACGGCCGGCCGGAGACGAGCGGGACCGAACGCTCCGCCGCACCGAGCAGCGTCACGCCGACCCGCTGCTGGTGCGACAGACCGATCCACCCGAGCGCCGCCGCGACCCGCCGCGCGAAATCCGCCTTCGACGGCGCGCCGAACCGCATCGACGCGCTGTCGTCGACGACGAGGTGCAGCCGGACGTCCTCCTCGTCGTGGTACAGCTTCACCACGAGCTGGTCGAGCCGCGCGTAGCTCGCCCAGTCGAGGTGGCGCACGTCGTCCCCCGGCGCGTACGCGCGATAGTCCGCGAACTCGAGCGACGTCCCCTTCCGGCTGGCGCGGCGGTCTCCGCGCATCGTCGACGGGAGCGCCTTCCGGACCGCGACCTCGAGCGCCGCGAGCCGGGCGAGGAACTCCGCCGAGAGGAGCGGTGCGTTCGCCGTCGCGCCGTCGTCGCTCATGTCTCGACCGTCTCCGGGAGAGACTCCAACCGTTCGCGCACGAGGTCGTCCGCGGTCACACCGTCGACCTCCGCCTCGTACGTCGTGAGGATCCGGTGCCGGAGCGCCGGGAGCGCGACGGCGCGGACGTCCCCGAAGCTGACGTTCATCCGCCCCTCGAGCAGCGCCCGGACCTTCGCCCCGAGCACGAGCGCCTGCGACGCGCGCGGCGACGCGCCGAACCGGACGAGCTTCTTCACCCGCGGCGACGCACCCGGGTCGTCGGGGTGGGTCGAGAGGACGAGCCGCGCCACGAAGTCGAGCACGTGCGGCGCCGCCACGACCGACCGGACGAACCGCTGCCACTCGAGCAGCTCGTCGCGCTCCATCACCGGCTCGAGCTCGAGCGTCTCGCCGCCCGTGGTCCGGCGCACGATCTCGACCAGCTCCTCGCGCGTCACGCCGCGGACCGAGAGCTTGAACAGGAACCGGTCGAGCTGCGCCTCCGGGAGCGGGTACGTCCCCTCCATCTCGATCGGGTTCTGGGTGGCGAGGACGAAGAACGGCTCCTCGATCTCGTGCCGCTCCCCCCACGCGGTGACGCTCCGCTCCTGCATCGCCTCGAGCATCGCGGCCTGCGTCTTCGGCGTGGCGCGATTCACCTCGTCCGCCAGCACGAGGTGGGCGAAGATCGGCCCGCGGCGGAAGACGTACGAGCGCCGCCCCGCCTCGTCCTCGACGATGACGTTGGTGCCGGTGACGTCGGCGGGCATCAGGTCGGGGGTGAACTGGATCCGCGAGAACGTCAGCCCGAGCAGGCGCGACAGCGTCTTCACGAGGTGTGTCTTGCCGAGCCCCGGGAGCCCCTCGAGGAGCGCGTTCCCGCCGGCGAAGATCGCCGTCAGCACCCCGCGGACCAGCTCGGGCTGACCGACGAACACCTCGCCCGTCCGTCCCTCGAGCGCGAGGAAGCGCTCGCGGAACCGCTCGACCTTCTCTGCCGTGTCGCTCATCGTCGTCTCCGGTTCAGTTCCACTCGCGGCGCTTCTTCGCGCGTTCCTTCGCCTTCCGCAGCTCGGAGAGCGTCTCCGCGTCGATCGGCCCGGGAGCGGGCGGCGCGGAGGAGGGCGACTTCGGCTCGTCCGGTCCGCCCGACCCGCCGTCGGTCGCCTCGGTCCCGAGGATCGTCTCGTCGGGCGGCGGCCGCGGCGTACGTTCGGTCCGCGTCCTCGCCGTCGCGCG
>JAUIEL010000682.1 GCA_030428825.1 bacterium | reverse complement strand
GTTCGAACGCCCCCCGGTCGCGGGCGCGCCGGAGGACCGGGAGCGCCCGATCGGCCGCCGCCGCGAGGACCCGGAGTCCCTCCGCCGCGTCGACCGGCGTCCCCGACCCGCCGGCCGCGACCGTCTCCGCGGCCCGGACGAGCTCCGCCAGCGCCCGCCGGACGTCGGCGGGGAGCGCGGCGGCGTTCTCCGCCGCCCCCCGCAGGAGGTCGATCCCGGTCGGGCCGAGCAGCGCCGCGCCGAGCGGCCCGACCCGCGCCAGGAACCCCTCCAGCCGGGGCGCCGCGTCGAGCCGCGGGATCCCTCGCCCGACGGAGTCCGGCCGCCGCTCCGGGACCGCCGTCACGGCCAGGAGGACGGTCGCCGACGAGAGGATCGCGAAACGGGTCCGATTCATGCGAGCGGGGGAGGGCCCGCCACCCGGACCCTCCCCCTCTCATCGACCCCCCGCCCCCCGAGGCTCAAGCCGCGCGCCCCCGGTCCCCCGTCAGTTCTCCGTCAGCAACGTCCCGACGCCCGCCTTCAGGTCGGCGATGTGCTTCTCCGCCTCCGCGAGCTTCTCCGGCCACCCCTCGAAGCGGCGGACCGCGGTCATGTACTTCGAGTAGGCGTCGTTGTACTTCCCCTCGCGGACGTTCTGGCGAGCCCGCTCCTGCTGGTCGTCCCACCACTGGTTCGCGCCGCGCTCGATCTTCTTCAGCAGCCGGTCCGCCTGGCCGACCTCGTACTCGTCTCCGGTCGCCCGGTTCTTCGCCAGCCAGTCCGCGACCAACTCGTGCGCCGGGCCGTAGAACGCGCGCCCGCGCTCGGTGTCCGCCATCACGAAGGTGTCGATCCAGGTGACCGGCTTCCCCGCGATCTCCGGCTCGTACTTCGCGAGGAGCGACTTCACCTCCGGCTCGAACCGGTGGCCGGGCGCCTGCTCGAGGAAGTTCCGGCAGCGCGCGACGAGGACCCGGATCTGGCCCGTCCGGCTGTCCGCGTACTTCGGGTTCAGGATCTTCGTCTCGACGAAGTACTTGATGTTGTTCTCGTACTCCGTGACGCCCCACTGGAGCATCTCCGTCTTCGGAGCCTGCGCCATCTGCTTCTTGATGTCCTCGATCATCCGCCGGGCGGCCGGGTAGTTCGCGGCCCCCTCGGGGATCGTCTCGAGCTCGGCGATCGCCTCGGCGAGCTTGGTGTTCGCGCGCAGCGTCTTGGCGCGGGCCATCGTGTCGCCGAGACCGCCGGCCGGCATCCCCTTCACGAGGAACCAGATCGCGACGACCGCGACGAGGCTGATCCCCGCCGCGATGGCGGCGGTCTGCGGGCCGGTCATCCCGGACTTCCGGACGTTCTTGCGGGTCAGGATCTCGCGCTGCCCGGCGGACTTCCGGGTCCTCGCGTCGACGCTCACCTGCTTCCCCGGCCGGCGGGCCGCCCCCCGACGGGGACGTCGCCGCGTGGCCCCGCCGCCCGATCGGCCCGGAGCGGCCGGCGCGGCGGCGGCCTCCTCTTCCGGCGCCGCGGGGGCCGCGGGGCGGACGCCGCCGCGGAAGGTGAGGGTCGCGGCGCCGACGTTCACGACGTCGCCGTTCGAGAGTTCGTGCTGGGCCGCCGGCCGGCCGTTCACCGTCGTCGTCCCCGCCCCGAGGTGGACGAGGCGCCAGGCGCCGTCGACCTTCAGGATCTGGGCGTGACGGGGCTGGACCCCCTCGCCTCCGACCCGGATCGAGCACCCCTCGTCGCTGCCGACGAACACGACGTCGTCGATGAGGTCGAAGCTCTTCTCCCGTCCTCCCTGGATGACGATCAGCCTGGCCATGCCGCTCCTTCGATCACGCTCCGCCCGGTGCCGCTCGATCCGCGGCCGGGCTCAGTTTCCGAACTCGACGAGGTTGCCACTGTACTCCGCGCCGCCCGCGAAGTTCTGCGTCCAATAGGCGCCGACGTTCCCGACCCCGAGCTCGCGGTGGGACGGGAAGAGGATGTTCCGGTGGTGTCCCGACGAGTGGAGCCACGCGTCGTGCGCGGCCCGCGCCCCGCCGGAGCGCGCGATGTTCTCGCCCGCGCCGCCGGCGACGTACCCCTGCGCCCGGATCCGGTCGCCGGGTGAACGGAGCGCCGGGTCCTCGTCGTTGAAGTGGCTGAACTTCCCCGAGCGCGACATCCAGTCCGAGTGGCCGCGCGCCGCCTTGATCAGCTTGTCGTTCCAGGCGACCGCCTGGCGCCCCATCATCCGCCGGTAGCAGTTGGTGATCCAGACCTGCTCCCGCTCCTGCGCCAGCGCGATCGACTTCGCGGTCGCGTTGTGGGCGAGCACCTGGACGTCCCGGTCGAGGCGGGCCCGCTCGTCGGCGTCGACGGCGAGGTTCCGGATGGTCACCTTGCTCCCGGCGGGGAGGAGCCTGAAGACCGCGAGCTGCTCCTCCTCCCGGAAGTCGTCCGGGTCGGCGACGACGAGGAGCTGCTGCTCCGCGCGCAGCCGGGAGAGGAGGGTCTCGAACCGCTTCGACAGGTTCACGCCGCCGGACGGCTCCTGGAACTCGTTCCCCCAGACCTCGCGCACCTCGTCGACCAGCGCGTCGACCTCCTGCTGGCGCTTCGGGTAGAGCGTCGCCTTGTCCGGAGGGCACTCGGGCGGGGAGTACGGGTAGAAGTACCAGTCGGAGTCGAAGATCTTCCCGAGCGCCGCCTCCCGCCGCGCGTCGAGGTCCTTCCGCTTCTCGAAGATCCGGTCGACGGCGGCGAGCTCGGGCTGCTCGACCAGCTCGGCGAGCATCTCCTTCCGCCGCTCGTACAGGAGCCTCACGATCTCCTCGCGCGCGACCGGCACCAGCGCCTTCAGCTCGGTCAGCCCCTCGGCGTGCGTGGCGTCGTCCCGCTTGTCGAGCTTCGCGACCGACGCGTGGACCGCCTCGAGGTTGCGCGCCAGCTCGCGCTCCCGGAACGTCAGCCACTCCCCCTCGTGGCGGAAGAACCCCCACTCCGGCACGTCGGTCATGCCGCGCGTGAAGGCGATCGCCGAGTCGACGGAGTTCTTGAGCGCGGCGTCCTCCGCCACCTTCATCAGGAGCTGGTCGACTCGAGCGTCGTCGCCGTCGATCATGCAGTAGTACGCGTAGTTCAGCCGGTCCTCCGACGAGAGCTTCGCGAGCTTCGCCAGGGCGTGCACCGACGTCGAGGAGAGCTCGCCCGGCGCGACCGACGCGCCGCCCGCCAGCGTGAACCCGCCCCCTTCGACCCCCACGATCTTGCCGCTCCGATCGCCGGTGCGGGTCGTCACCACCAGGGAGCCGGCCCGCGCGGGGTCCTCCTCGACCTGGTTCCGGATCGTGTCGAGGAACCACTGGGCGCGGTTCGCCCGCTCGATCCGGCGGGTCAGGATCTGGCGGTCCGCGAAGCCGAGCCGCGACGACATCGCGTCGCCGTACGCCGACAGCGCCCCCGGCAGGTCGCCGCCGGAGAAGAGCGCGTCACCGACCGCGACCGCGTCCCCGACCTCGCCGCTCCCCGCGTCGGCGGTCGCGCGCGCCGGCTCGGCCGGTCGCTCGGGCGCGGGGCGCGGCGGCGGCTCGGTGACGGGGCGCGCCGGCTCCGGGCGGTCGGTGCCGGCGGCGACCTCGCCGCGCCCGGGGAGCGGCGGCCGCCGGTCCCGCGGGCCGAGCTGCGCCTCGTACTCCATCGCCTTCCGG
>JAUIEL010000681.1 GCA_030428825.1 bacterium | reverse complement strand
GGGGGGTGATCGGGGGACGGGCCGCCGCGCGCGGACGCGCCGTCAGCGCGCCCTCTTCCGCACCAGCTCGAACGTCTTGCGAAAGCGGTCCATCGCCCGGTGGCGCGCCTTCTTCGTCGCCTCGTACGACATGCCGAGCCGCTCGGCGACCTCCTCGAGCGGGACGTCCTCGGCCATCCACTGGACGAGCTGCTGGTCGCGATCGGAGAGCATCCGGACGACCTTCGCCGCGAGCTGCAGCTCCTCGCGGCGGCCGGCGAGCGTGCCGGGTCCGGTCCGGCCGGCGGGGGGGACGACGCCGCTCGAGTCGGCCGAGTCGCGGCCGGACTGCGTCACCCGGAGGAGGTGGCCGGCGTTCCGGCGGGCGGCGGTCCAGTAGCGGACGCGGTTCGCGAGGTGCTGCCGCGCGACGGTGTAGAGCCAGGCGACGAACTCCCCTTCGCTCCGGTACTCGAACCGCTCGGCGACCGCGAGGGCGTGCGCGTGGATCCCCTGCACGAGGTCGTCCTCGCTCTCGTGCCGGAGGACCGCCTTCCCCTCCGCCCGCACGAACCCGAGCAGTCGGGCGCGGTGGGTGTCGAGGAGGGCGGTCAGGTCGGGGGGCGCGTCGCTCATCCCCCGGATCATCGGCGATGGGGAGGGAGGATCACAAGGGGAGAGGGGGCCGGGGGCCGGGGACGGGGGACCGGGAATCGGGCGCCGGACACAGGGGACCGGACACCGGGAAGCGGGAGAGGGAGGGGAAGACCGGGTCGGGGGCGACCGGAAGACCGGCGACCGGAAGACCGGGGGCCGGAAGACCGGGGATCGATCGGGGGCGCGTCGCCCGCTGCCCGATCCCGGTTCTACGGTTCTCCGGCTTTCCGTGACCCGGCCTTCCCCTCCCTCTCCCGTTCCCCGGTGGCCGGTCTCCGAACTCGGGGTCGCGAGTCCCGCGCCCGCCCGTGCGGACCGCACTTCACCACGGTCGCGACCGACCGAACCGAGCACGCGGCCCGGGAAGCGCCCCCCTCACTCCCCCCGCTCTCCGAGGCTCTCGAGCAGCCTTCGCACCTCCCGACGCGTCTCGTCGTCTTCGGCGAGTTCGCGAGCCCGATCGAGCTGGCGGCGCGCCTCTTCCCGATCACCCACCGTCAGCCAGGCGCGGCCGAGGAGGGAGCGGAGGGCGGCCTCGTTCGGTTCGGGCTCGGCGAGGCCCCGGTCGAGCGCGTCGCCGGCGCGGCGGAGCACCTCGGAGAGGCGGACGTCGCGGCCGTCCATCGTCGGGTCGGGGGCGGAGAGGATCTCCTCCTGGAACCGGAGGACGGAGCGGGCGCGGTCGCGGGCGGCGCGCATCTCGTCCGCCTGCCGTCGGGCGTTCCAAGCGAACAGCGGGCCGGCGAGGAGGAGGGCGAGGAGCGCGGTCACCGCGGCGGCGGTCCACGCCTTGTGGCGCGCGGCGAGCTTCCGGAGCGCGTAGAGCGGGTTCGGTCCGACCGCGGCGATCGGCAGGCCGGTCTGCCAGCGCACGACGTCGTCCCGGAGGTGGGCGGCGGAGGCGTAACGGCGGAGCGGCTCCTTCGCGAGCGCCTTCGTCGCGATCGTCGAGAGGTCGCGCGGGACGCGGGCGATGCGGTGGGGCGGGGTCGGCTCGACCGTCGCCACGCGGCGCGCCGCCTCGCCGATCCAGCACCCCTCGACGTCGATCGGCCGCCGGTCGGTCAGGAGCTCGTACAGGAGGGCGCCGAGCGCGTGGACGTCGCTCCGCTGGTCGACCGCGGCGCCGTCGCCGCGCGCCTGCTCGGGGCTGGCGTACGCGAGCGTGCCGACGATCCGTCCCGGGAGCGTCCGGTCGACGTCGTCCGCCGGGCGTTCGTCCCGGACGATCCGCGCCAGACCGAAGTCGAGCACGCGGACCCTCGCGCCGCCGCCGGAACCTTCGCCGCGCGGGGCGACGAGCACGTTCGACGGCTTCAGGTCGCGGTGGACGACGCCGCGCTGGTGGGCGTGGGCGACCGCCGCGCAGAGCTCCTCGAACCGCGCCACGCGCTCGCGGAGCGACGGCCGCTCCTCCCGCACGTACCGGTCGAGCGGGACGCCGTCGACGAGCTCGAGCGCGAGCCAAGGCGAGCCGCCGTCGGTCCGGCCGGACGCGAGGAGGGGGACGACGCCGGGGTGGGTGAGACGGGCGAGCGCGTCCGCCTCGAGCTCGAGGCGGGCGAACGAGTCGGGGTCGACGTCCGCCTCGCGGACCAGCTTCAGCGCGACGCGCCGCCGCGGCGACTCCTGCTCCGCCTCGTACACCACGCCCATGCCCCCCTCGCCGAGGAGGCGGAGCACGCGGAAGCCGGGGACGGCCGGGAGCGGACGGTCGTCACTCATCGACGCCTCCCCGCTCGACGAACGCGCGGTGTCGCGCCGCGTCCTCGTCGCGGCCGAGCGCCTCGTACGCGAGGACCGCCGACTTCGCCGCCTCGATCGTGCGCGGGTGGGACGCGCCGTACAGACGCTTCATCCCCTCGAGCCCCGCCTCGAACTCGCGGACCGCCTCCTCGTGCCGGCCGAGCTCGTGGAGCGTGTTGCCGTATCCGATCCGCAACAGGTGAGGGAAGCCCTGCGACTCGGTCCGCTCGTCCTCGGGGATCTCGAGGAGCTCCCGCCAGCGCGTCAGCGAGTCGTCGATGCGCCCGACCTTCCGGAGGGTGACGGCGAGGTTGTAGCGGGCCCACTGCGCCTCGCTCGACCGCGGCCCCTGCGCGTCGTCGCACAGCTCGACCGTCTTCTCGAGGACGACGACCGCCTCGTCGATCCGTTCGAGGTTCCGGAGCTGCGCGCCGAGGTTCGACCACGCGAGCTGCGTGTCCGGGTGCGCGCCGCCGAGGACGCGGAGCGAGATCTCCGCCGACTCGCGCGCCGCGGCGAGCCCTTCGTCGACGCGCCCGGCCTGGATCAGGATCTGCGCCCGGACGTTCCGCGTCCCGAGCGTGACGTACCCCTCCGCGCCGAACTTCGCGGTCTGGCGTTCGAGCACGTCGTCGAGGAGGGCGAGCGCCTCCTCGTGACGCCCCGCGGCCGCGCGCATCACCGCCAGGTTCCCGAGCGACGTGAGCGTCGTCGGGTGGTCGCGCCCGAGGAGCGCCTCCTTCTTCTCGACCAGCCCCTGCATCGTCGCCGCCGCCTCGGCGAAGCGGCCGGCGCTGTAGCGGATGCTCGAGAGATTGTTCATCGCGGTCAGCGTGAGCGGATGGTCCGGCCCGAGCGACTCCTCCCGCTGCTCGAGCACCTCGAGCTGCAGCGCCTCCGCCTCGTCGAGCCGGCCGCGCATCTGGAGGAACCGGCTGAGGTTCGAGACCGCGGCCCGCGTGATGTCGGCGTCGTCCCCCATCGCCCGCCGCGCGCGCGGGAGGAGGTCCCGCAGGAGCGCCTCCGCCTCGTCGATCTCCCCCTTCAGCCGGAGGGTCGAGATCAGGCCGTCGATCGCGAGGAGCGTCTCCTCGTCGTCCTCTCCGGCCGTCCGGCGGAGCCCCTCGATCGCGACGCGGTACTCCGCCTCCGCCTCGTCGAGCCGCGCCCCGTACCGGAGTCCGGTCGCCCGCCCGGAGCGGAGCTCGTACCACTCCGCGCGCTCCTCGCCGAGGACCGCGCGGGAGTCGTCCTCGAGCCGCGCGAACGCCTCCGCCGATTCGAGGGGCGCGCCGCGA
>JAUIEL010000680.1 GCA_030428825.1 bacterium | reverse complement strand
AGGCGCACAACACCGGCAAGAGCGTCGCCTACGACGGCGCGCTGGAGGAGTGTCAGCGGGTCGCGGGCGTGCTCCGGAGGATCCGTCTGCTGGTCGAGGTCGACGAGGGGTGATCGGCGTGTCCCGGCGGAGCGCGCCGTTCCGTTCCGACCGACGGGAGTCCGTGTCGCCACCCGAGAGGAGTTCGCCGTGAATCCGTCCCCGCTCGTCCCGTTCGGAGTCGCGCTCGCCGCCGCCGCCGGTCTCGCCGGCCCCGCCGCCGCGTCGGTCGACACCTACCTCTCGGTCCCCGTCCAGGGCGCGATCGTGAAGGTCGACGGCGTCACCGGACAGGCGACGCCGTTCGCGACCGGCCTCGGCATCCCGTTCTACGGCTTCTGGACCGAGGCCGGGAAGCTGTACATGCCGGACCGGCTGTTCGGCGCGATCTTCGAGATCGACGAGCAGGGGAACCTCGGGCTGCTCACGGCGGGGGGGCTCCTCTCGTCGGTCGTGACCGTCGCGCCGGCCCCGGGCGGCGGCCTCGTGGCGTCCGACCTGCCGTTGAACCACGTCGTCCACGTGGCGCCGAACGGCACGCAGACGCTGATCCACGACGCGGTGACGTCCGGGGGGCTCCTCGACGGTCCGGGCGGGCTCGCGTACGCGCCGAACGGCGACCTCTACGTCGCGAACAACATCGGCAACACGCTCGTGAGGATCGCGCCGGACGGGACGATCTCCCTCTTCTCCGCCAGCCCGCTCCTCGCCGCGCCCGGCGGGATCGCGATCGACCGCTCGGGGAACCTCTTCGTCGGGCAGTACAACACCGACCGGATCGTGCGGTTCCGGCTCGACACCGGCGAGGCGGACGTCTTCGCCGAGGACGCGTCGCTGATGGTCCGCCCGAACGACGTGAAGCTCGCCCGGAGCGGCGGCCTCCTCACCACGACGAAGCTCTCGAACCTGGTCCGGATCGACGCGCTCGGCCAGCTCACCGAGGAGTTCAAGGACGTCGCGTACGGCGAGATCGTCGGGGTGAACACCCGCGAGGACGCGACGCCGTGCTCCGGATCGTTCGTGCCGTACGGCGCGGGGACGGCGGGGAGCGGCGGCCACGTCCCGTTCCTGCGCGGCATCTTCGACCCGTGCCCCGGCCACCACATCGCGCTCGAGTTCGGCGACTTCCTCGGCGGCACGGTCGGCGCGCTCTTCGTCGGCCTCCAGCCGGCGTCGCTCCCCGCCCTCGGCGGCACGCTGCTGGTGAGCCCCGGCCCCGGCTTCGCCCAGGTCCCGCTCCCGTATCCGGGGAGCGGCCCCGGCGGCGCCGACTTTCGGCTCCCGTTCACCCTCGGCGACAACCCGGCGTTCGTCGGACTGAAGCTCTACCTCCAGGCCGCGGCGGCGGACGCGGGGGCCCCCGGCGGGGTCTCGCTCTCGAACGGCCTCGAGGAGACGATCGGGAGCTGAGTGGGGGCGCTCACCGACCCCGTCCGGCTCGGTGGCACGCAGGTCGTGTCGGGGGACGTCGTCGCGTTCGTCCCGTCCGGCTGGCGGCGGCTCTTCCATCGCCCGTTCCTCGGCGTGGTCGATGTCCGCGACCGCTCGGTCCCGTACCTCGTCCGCGAACGGAAGGGGCGCGTCCTCCGCGTCCCCCTCGACGGCGCTCCGTTCGCCGGCCCCGGCTGGACGTGGACCGTCTTCCGCCTGGCGGGGATCGACAAGGGGCGCGCGGCGACCGTCGCCGCGCGAGCGGCGCAGCGGATGGGGGAGGGGATCCACCACCCGGACTACGACTGCGGCCGCGCGGTCGAGTCCGACGAGGCGCTCGTCGCCGACGCGTACGCCGCGATCGACGTCGCCCTCACGTTCGTGGAAGGGAGCCCCCGCGAGCTCGCCGAGGTGAAGGGCCCCCAGGACCCCCCGAACGACATCGTCCGCGACGACGCCGCGTCGCAGGACCGCGGCGGCCGCGCCTGGGTCGAGCGCGGCGTCGAGAAGACGCTCCCCTGGCAGAAACGAACCCGTCGATAGGGTCCGGAACGCGTTCGGGAACGTCTGCGCGTTCGCCACGGCGGGGGACGAGACGGGGAGGTGTCTCCGACCCGCTGTCCTAGACGCCGCGCGGCATGGAACGCGTTCGGGAACGTCTCCGCGTTCGCCACGGCGGGTGCCGGAGGAGGGACGAGCTCTCCGACCCGCTGTCCTAGACGCTGCGCGGCATGGAACGCGTTCGGGAACGTCTTCGCGTTCGCCACGGCGGGTGCCGGAGGAGGGACGAGCTCTCCGACCCGCTCACGTCCTCGCGCGATGCGTCCGGGGTGGTCTCCGCCCGGTTTCGAGTCGCGCTGCGGGGTCGCTCTCGGAGCCTCGTCCCTCCTCCGGCCCCGCCTCGCCCGCTTCGGACTTCCTCACCCGATTCCGGTGGTGGGAAAGGGGGAGTCCGGTGAGGACCCATGAGAGGGCGCTGACGCGGAGACCTGTCGTCCCCGTCGGTCCTCCGCGTCAGCGCGCTCTCCCCTGCTCTCTCCTGCTCTCGTCGCTTCCTACCGGAACACCGACTCCACCGGAACGATCCGCACGTCCTCCTCCTCCAGCCCGAGCTTCATCGCGCCGATCACCTGGTCCTCCGCGAGGAGGTCGGCCGGCTTCTCGGCGTCGTAGGTCATGGCGGTGAACTCGTCGGCGAGGAGTTCGTTCCGGAGGGCGTCCGCGTCCTTCGTGATCATGACGACGTGGAGGCGGTCGGCGTTCAGGTGGTCGCGGATCGCGCGGTTGACGTCGTCGACGGTCAGCTTCCGGAGGCGGTCGCGCATGAACACCGTGTAGTCGCCGGTGCCGTACCAGCGCGAGTCGAGGTGGTACCCGAGGTCCATCTCCTGGCCGTCGGTCAGGAGGTAGACGTTCTTCATGAGGTACTCGCGGGTCGCCTCGAAGTCCTCCTGGGTCAGTCCGTCCCGCAGGAGCTTCCGGAGCTCGTGGAGCGCGACCTTGAAGGCGAAGACGGCCTGCTCGGGCGGGACGGGGCGGATCCAGATCTCGAAGATCTGCGCCCGCCGCGCGCGGTTCGGGTCGGGGAAGAACTGGGCGCCGCCGTTCGGGAACGCCTCGATGTAGGCGTAGTCGCCGTAGTTCATCCCCCGGATCTCGCGGATCCGCTGATAGAGGTGGCTCATCGAGGAGCGGTGCTCGCCCAGCCAGGTCCGCGCGAGGTAGAGCGGCACGAAGTCCTCGTGGCTCCTCGTCACCTCGATCGGGTGGCCGAACGAGATCGCGGTCGCCCGGGTGTCCTTCTTCACGACGTCGATCGAGAGGCCGTTCGAGACCTTTCCGACCGGCGCCGGTCCGTCCGCCGCCTTCCGGCCGCGGGGGAGCTCCTCGGTGAGGCGCCCGTGGAGCTCCTCGAGGAACCCGTCCGGGACGTCGCCGGAGAGACCGATGACGAGGTTCTCCCAGGTGTAGTGCTCGCGGACGAACGTCCTGATGTCGTCGATCGTCATCCCCTCGAGGTCGGACGCCGCACCGAGCGTCGGGTGCCCGTACGTCGTCCCGTCGAAGATCACCGACTGCAGGATCTCCTTGCCGAGCTCCTCGTCGTTGTTCGCGATCAGGTCGAGGAGGAGCTCGTTCTTCTGGTCGGCGCGGTTCCGCGCGAAGTCCTCGGCGCGGAAGCCGGGGTTCAGCAGCATGTCGAGGGCGATCGACGCGAA
>JAUIEL010000679.1 GCA_030428825.1 bacterium | reverse complement strand
CTCCCCGACCCGATCCGGATCGCGTTCGCGGTCGACGACGCCGAAGCGGCGCCGTCCGCGTTCGAGGAGACGTGGCGGCCGTCGCACCAGGAGACCCGCTTCCGCGTCGGCCCGTTCGCCTGCCGCGAGCGGAAGTTCGTCACGCGGGACGACCTCGCGGTCACCGTCGTTTCGATCGAGAACGACGACGACGTCGAACACGCGCTCGCCGTCCGCCTCTCGTCCCCGTCCGCGCCGGTCGCCGCCTTCGCCGACGGCGCGCTCCGCCCGTTCGACGTCTCCCTCGCCACCAACCGGACGGCCGGGCCGGGCGCGACCCTCCCGCCGCGGCACGTCGTGAACGGAGTCCCGTTCGAGACCGTGCCTCCCGCCGCCAACGCCGGCCGCACCCTCGTCGCGGTCGGCGGCATGCACCCGCCGTTCCTCGAGATCCCGATCCGGCGGGAGGCGGTCCGCCTGCATCTCCTGACCGTCGCCGGCCCGACGATCGAGGCGATCCCGCGCGGAACGGTCGTCGCGACGGTGCAGGTCTTCTACCCCGACGGACGGCCGGTCGTCCGTCCGCTGCGGGCCGGCGTCGACGTCGGCCCCGGCCTCGGCGCGGTGGCCGTCGAGACGAACCCCCGGCGCACGATCGCGTACGTCCGGTTCGAGGCGGCCGACGCGCCGGACGCGGCGATCCCGGCGGTCGCGGCCCTCACCCTCGAGTCGTACGTCGAGCCGCTCGCCTCGCAGGCGCTCCTCGCGGAACGCTCCCTCTTCGACGTCCCCGTCCGCCAGGCGCTGGTGGGCGCGCTGCTCGAGGACGGACGGGTCGTCGAACACGCGCGCGTCGTCGACTTCGCCGCCGCGCCCCATCCGCTCGAGTGCCGGCGGGCCGTCCCGCCCGGAGGACGCGTCGAGCTCCGCGCCGTCCACGCGTTCGGGCTCGCCGGGGACGACGTCAGGGAGCGGGCCGAGGAGCGGCTGGAGAGCGACGATCCGTTCGGCGAGCACCGGCGGCGCTACCACGCCTGGTTCCGCGAACTCGCGCCCCGGCTCCGCTCGGGCGAGGACGCGATCGACGCGGTCTGGTGGTACCGGTGGTTCCTGCTCCGTCGCTCGCTCGCGACGCCGGCGGCCGGCCTCCTCCGGGGACGGTGCGCGTTCCCGGGCCGGCACGGGGCGGACCTCACCCGCCTCGACCCGGCGGCGTCGACCGCGGCGATCCTCGAGGCGCGCTGGCTCGCCGACCCGGAGATCGCCCGCGACCTCCTCCGCGCCCACGTGGCGACCGCGACGGCGGACGGTCGGTTCGTCGCCGCGCGGGTCGACACCCGGCAGGAGCCGGTCCCCCATCGCCTCGCGTGGGCGGCGGCGGCGCTGCACGAGGTCCGCCCCGACCGCGCCTTCCTGCGGGAGGTGGTGCCGGCGCTCGCCCGGGACGTCGAGGAGACGGGGAGCCGCCTCGTCTCCGGCGCGCGGCCGGGGGACGACCCTCGGCCGGCCCGCGACGTCCTCGCGAACGCGCGGGCGACCGAGCGGCTGGCCCGCGAGATCGGCCGCGACGACCTCGCCGACCGGGCGGCGGCGATCTCCGAGCGGGTCGCCGAGGCCGTCCCGGCGGCGGCGCTCCCGGGCGAGCCGCGGGACGACGACCTCGGCCTCGCCGAATCGCTCGGGGCGCTCGAGCCGGACGCCGTCGACGCGTTCCTCACCGCGCTCGCGGGTCGCCACCTCGCGGGGACCGAACCGCCGCGCGTGATGCTCCGCGAGACGAGCGACCCGCGGACCGGCGCCACCCCCGGACGCCCCGACGTCCTCCACGTCCCGTGGATCGATCTGGTCCACCGGTTCGCGGACGACGTCGACTGGCCGTCCCCCTGGTCGAGGGAGTGAGAGGGTTCGGAGACCGGCCGTCGACGTGAGGATCGACGGCCCCCCGATCAGTTCGCCGATCCGTCCTCGAAGCCGTCGTACGCGCAGAGCTCGGCGATCGTGATCGTCTTCGGCTGATGCCCGACGCCGAGGGACGCGCCGTCGTGGTACGAGAACTCGACGTCGACCGACGGAAGCTGGAGGGTGAACGGCTCGCCCGTCGGCGTCAGCTTCGGCGGCGCCGTCTCGCAGTGCGGGTCCCGCTCGCCGGTCGACGTCCGCCGGACGAGCTGCGTGAACGAGCCGTTCCCGCCGCCGACCACGACCTGGTCGAGGCCGTACCCCGCGCCGTTCACGCTGTACGACGGCAGGTGGAGCAGTTCGTGCCCACCGAACAGGTGCGTCCCGACGCGGCTCCGCGGCTTCACCAGCCCCGGCGACACGTCGAAGAAGGAGATCGCCGGAGTCCCCTGGCTCGAACCGAGGATCGAGTAGATCGTCGGATCGACGGCGCCGAACGCTCCCTTCCGCACCTGCTCGACCGTCCCGGTCACGCTCCGGAACCGCGTGAACCCCGGGGTCGCGATCGACCCGCTCCGGACGTTCGCGCCGTCCTCCGACCACATGCAGACGTCGGAGAACGAGACCCCCGGCCCGAAGGCGAAGTCCTCGCCGACCACCAGCACCTGCCCGTGCGTCTCGTCGATCGAGAGGTCCTTCGCGAGGAACGCCCCGGTGACCCAGGGGACGTTCGCGAGGTCCGGATCGCCGGTGTGAGTGACCGGCAGCACGAGGAAGCCGGAGCTGCCGCCCCAGGCCGACGCGTTCACGCCGACCAGGAAGCCGCCGTGCCACGGGTCGGCCTCGATCGCGAACGCCCGCTGCGCGTTGAACGAACCGCCGATCGGGAAGTCGTACCAACGCATCTCGTCGACGACCTTCCCGACTCCGTTCGTGGTGAAGAGCCCGAAGTCGTACGTCCCCGCGGTCCACGACGTGTTCACGACGATCGCCAGCCGCTCCTTCACCGGATCCCAGGCGAGAGACTCCGCCCGGACCGGGATCGTCCCCTGCGTCGGGTGCGTCAAGGGGTACGTCCAGTCGACCATCAGCTTCCCGCTCGAGTCGAGGAGCCAGAGGGAGACGGACGACGAGCCGTCGCCGAGGAGGAGCGCGATCCGCTCCTGCCCCTGGTGCTCGAACGTCCGCAGGTCGATCACGGACGCCCCGGGCGACGGCGGAGCGTAGGTGACGGCCCGCACCAGCTTCCCGTGGTCGTCGAACGTCGCGACGTCGATCACCGTCGGGGGGTTGTCGCTGGCCGCGACGAGGAACTCCTCCCCGGAGTTCGGCTGGAGGATCGCCGTCGCCCTCGCGCCGAACCACGCCTGACCGGGGAGGTGGTGGAGGTACGCGTCCTGCGCGGCGGCGCCGGTGCAGAGGAAGAGCGCGCCCGTGAGCGCGGCGGACGGGAGGCGGACGACGGACGAGCGGCGAGGTCGCATGAACGGGGCTCCGATCGGTCGAGGACGGACGGCGGGCGTCCGCGGCGCCGGAGATTCCCCGCCGCCGCGCGACGACCCGCGCGGGGCAGGTCGAGCGGGCGGAGTCCGCGTCACGGCTCCGCCCCGCCTCCGTGGCGTGAACCGGCGCCGACGAGGGACACGGTCCGCGCGAGAAGATCCCCGACCGCGGCGCGCGCGAAGCGGGGAACGACTCCGGAGACGGGGAGGAAGGTCGCGGACGCGCGAACGTCACGCGAGGTCCGTACGCCCGGGCGAAGAGGGACCGCAGGGGAGGCGCGCTCGCGGGCGAGCGACGCGGTCAGCGCGACCAG
>JAUIEL010000678.1 GCA_030428825.1 bacterium | reverse complement strand
CAGGACGCCGCCCACGTCCGGCGCGGTGACGCCGTCGAGTCCCGGGACACCGACCGCGAAGTCGGAGAAACCGTCCGCGTCGAGATCCCCGCCCGTGGCGACGGAGGTTCCGAACCGCGCTCCGGCGGCGGACGACGCGCCGGTCCAGGCCGCGGCCGTCGCGACACCGGCCGTGGTGCCGAGGTGGAGGAAGGCCCGACCACCCCCCGGGCCGGCGTCCGGACCGGGCGCCCCGACGAGGACGTCCGCGAGACCGTCGCCGTTCACGTCCCCCGCGCCGGCCACGGTCGATCCGAAGGCGTCGCCCGGCGCCGGTCCGACGAGCACGAGATCGGGCGAGTCACCGAGTCCCGTCGGCGAGCCGAGGAAGAGGAGCGCGGCGCCCGCGTCGGCGCCGCCGCCGTCCGCGCCGGGCACACCGACAAGGACGTCCCCGAACCCGTCCCCGTCGAAGTCCCCGGCCGCCCCGACCGCGAACCCGACCCGTGCCCCCGCCTCGGTTCCGACGAACACCCAGTCCGGCGCCTGCGCCGGCCCGCCGCTCCGCCCGAAGAAGAGCTCGACCCGTCCGGCGTCGACCGCGCCCCCCGCGTCGAATCCGGGCGAGCCGACGAGGAAGTCCGAGAATCCGTCCCCGTCGACGTCTCCCGCGGTGGCCGTGCTCGCCCCCAACGCCTGGCCACCCTCCGCGCCGTCGCGAGACCAATCCGGCCCGCCCTCGAACGGCGACTGAGCGAACCCTGCTTCGACGATTCCGGCGACCACGGCGATCGTGAGGACCACGGTCCGCGACGTGCGGCGCATCTCCTTCTCCCTTCGTTCCCGGGACCCGCGGCCCGGAGTGGGGCGCTCCGGACGCGGCCTCCCCACCGTACTCGACACGGGCGCGACGGACGTCGATCGATCGAAGACGGCCCCGAATCGGCGGGCGTCGAGCCGGCAGGATCCTCCCCGGCGCGGGTCCGACTCCCTACGATCCTCCGACGACGCCCCGTCCCGGAGCCCGACGCCGATGACCCTCTCGAACGACGTGTCGAGCGCGACGCCCGGGCACGGCGCCCGCGTCGAGCGGGGCCGGCGCCGGAGCGGCGCGTGACCCTCACCGCCGGCGCCGCCCTCGTCCTCGCGCTCTCGGTCTCCGCGCTCGCCCTCGGCGTCTGGCTGGCCGTCACGTACAACGGCCTCGTCCGGCACCGCAACCTCGTGGCCGAGGCGTGGAGCGGGATCGACGTCCAGCTGAAGCGCCGGCACGACCTCGTCCCGAACCTGGTCCGGGTGGTCGAGGCGTACGCGAGCCACGAGAAGGACCTGCTGGAGGAGGTGACGCGCCTGCGCGCCGCGCCGCCCGAGGGGACGCCCGCCGGCGCGATGCAGCGGGACGAGAACGCGCTCGCCGACCGCCTCTCGCGCCTCCTCGCCGTCGCCGAGGCGTATCCCGAGCTGAAGGCGGACCGGCAGTTCCTCGAGCTGCACCGCCAGCTCGTCGAGATCGAGGACCACCTGCAGTTCGCGCGCCGCTACCACAACGGGACGGTCCGCGACCTGAACGTCCGGGTCGAGTCGTTCCCGGCGAATCTCGTCGCGTCCGGGTTCGGGTTCGAGACGGCCGAGTACTTCGAGGTCGCCTCGGCGACCGAGCGCGCGGCGCCGCGGGTGGCGGACGTCGCCCGGGAGGGAGAGTCGTGATCCGAGTCCGAACGGTCCTCTCGAGGTTCCTCGTCGTCGTCGCCGCGCTCGCCCCGAGCGCCCTCGCCGACGAGCGGGTCCTCTCGTTCGACGCCGAGGTCGTCGTCGACGCGCGGGGCGGACTGACGGTCACCGAGACGATCCGGGTCCGGGTCGAGGGGCAGCGGATCCGACACGGGATCTTCCGCGACTTCCCGACGACGTACCGCGGCTCGTTCGGCCTCGACATCACCGTCCCGTTCGAGGTCGTGTCGGTCACGCTCGACGGGCGACCGGAGCCGTACGACGCGTCGCGGCGCATGAACGGCGTGCGCGTGAAGATCGGCTCGGCCTCGCGCCTCGTGCCGCCCGGAGAGCACGTCTACGAGCTGCGGTACGAGACCGGGCGGCAGCTCGGGATCTTCGACGACCACGACGAGCTCTACTGGAACGTCACCGGGAACGGCTGGGAGTTCCTGATCGAGGAGGCGTCGGCGACCGTCCGCCTCCCGTCGACGGTCCCGCTCGAGGAGGTCGAGACGCGGGCGTTCCGCGGCCACGAGTGGAGCCGCGAGACCTTCCACATCGAGACGACCGTCGACCCGGACGACGGGACGGTCCGATTCCGGACGACCGCCGCGCGCTCCCCCCTCCAACCTCGCGAGGGGCTGACGATCGGCGTGAAGTTCCCGAAGGGGCACGTCGTCACGCCTTCGTTCGCCGAGCAGGCGCTGCAGGACCGCGTCCTCCCGGTCGGGCTCGCCGGGTTCCTCCTCGTCCTCGGGTACTACCTGGTGGCCTGGTTCAAGGTCGGCGTCGACCCGGCGAAGGGGACGATCATCCCGGAGTACGAGCCGCCGCTCGGCCTCTCGCCCGCGGCGACGCGGCACGTCTGGCGGATGGGGTTCGACAAGGAGTGCGTCGGCGCGGCGCTCCTCGGGCTGGCGCAGCGCGGCGCGATCGAGATCGACGACGACGACGGGACGATCACGCTCCGGAAGCGGGCGAGCGCGCGGGAGACCGGCGCGCCGATCGGCGAGCGGAAAGTGCTGCGGGCGCTCCTCAAGGATCGCGACTCCATCGAGCTCGACAACGCGAACCACGCCCGGGTGAGGAGAGCGATCGACACCCTGAAGGTCTGGCTGAACGAGGAGCACGAAGGGAAGCTGTTCCTGAAGAACCGCCGGTGGCTCGTCCCCGGCGTGCTGCTGACGATCGGCGCGCTCGTCGCCGCGCTGTTCGCGGGGGACTTCGTCGTCGCCGGGCAGAGCGCGTTCCTCGTGATCTGGCTGTCGATCTGGACGCTCGGCGTCGCCATCCTGCTGAGCGCGACGGTGGCGGCGTGGCGCGGGAGCGGCGTCGGCTCGAAGGGGAAGGCGATCCTCCTCACTCTCTTCACGATCCCGTTCCTCGCCGGCGAGGCGTTCGGCCTGTTCGCGCTGATGACGATCGGGACGGTCTGGCTCGGCCCCCTCCTCGTCCTCCTGATCGGGACGAACGTCGTCTTCTTCTTCCTGATGAAGGCGCCGACCGGCCCCGGGCGGCGGGTGATGGATCGGATCGAGGGCCTGCGGATGTACCTCGGCACCGCGGAGAAGGACCGGCTCGAGGCGTCGACGCGCGCGGCGCGCGAGCCGGAGCGGACCGTCGAGCAGTTCGAGCGGTTCCTCCCGTACGCGGTCGCGCTCGGCGTCGAGAACTCGTGGGCCGCGCGGTTCCAGGACGTCCTCGAGCGCGCGACGATGCCCGACGGCACCGCCTACCGGCCGACCTGGTACCACGGCGCGTTCAGCACCGCCCACCTCGGATCCTTCACCTCCAGCGTCTCGAGCGGCCTCTCCTCGGCGATCTCCAGCTCCTCCTCGCCCCCCGGCAGCTCGTCCGGCTTCTCGGGCGGCGGCGGCTTCTCCGGCGGGGGCGGCGGGGGCGGCGGCGGCGGGGGTTGGTAGGGAGCGACCGGCCGCGGTGGTTCTCCGAGAATCGCCGCCCCATCCGCGCGGCGCTCGTCGCCTCGGGGTCCGAACGCGGAGGCACGC
>JAUIEL010000013.1 GCA_030428825.1 bacterium | reverse complement strand
GTGAGGTACATCGAGAAGGCGAAGAGGTTCCCCGTGGTGCTGGCGCCGGTCATGATCCGGTACGCGCCGATGACGATGATCAGGTACATCCCGAGGGCGACGGCGAGGCCGACGATGTACGACACCGTCACGCTCAGCGAGTCCCGCGCGGCGGCCGCGCGGACGGCCGCCTTCAGGAACCGTCCGAAGCGGAACCCCTCGCGCCGTTCCTGGGCGGACGTGCGGACGACGGAGATCCCGCTGACCGACTGGTGCAGCGCGGAGCTGCTCTCGGCGTCCGCCTCCTGCGCCGCGTGCGATCGCCGGCGGAGCGGTCGCGAGACCAGGACGACGCCGCCGAAGATGACGACCAGCAGGCCGAGGCCGGAGAGGGCGAGCGCGGCATCGATGAAGAAGAGCATCCCGAAGAAGACGATCGCCCGCAGCGCGTCGAAGCCGGCGTGGAGGAGCGAGTCGAGCATCACCGCCTCGAGCGACTGCACGTCCTCCCGGACCCGCGCCATCAGGTAGCCGGTCTCGTGCTCCTGGAGGGTGCGGAGCGGCAGCCTCAGCACGTGGTCGAAGAGGTGGCGGGTGAGGCGGTGCATCACCCGGTTCTGCATGCGGACGACGATCAGGCCGGCCGCGAGTCGCAGCCCGTGGGCGCCGAGCGTCAGGGCGGCGATCACGATCCCGAGCCGCGCGAACTCCTCGAGGTCGCGGGAGGGGAGGACGACGTCGAAGATCCGCTTCACCAGGAGCGGCGAGATCAGACCCGCCGGGAGGGCGAGCGCGAACAGGACGCCGATGACCACCGCCCCCCGGCGTTCGGTCCGGAGCGTCGGCCAGAACCGCTTCAAGAGCGGCCAGGCGCGTTCCCACGGCACCTTCTCCTCGCCGTCGGGCGTGGTGGCGACGTCCGGCGTCTCCCGCTCCGGTTCGGCCTCGGTCACGCGCGGAACCCTCGCGCCCGGAGTCCCTCGCGGAACGCGTCGCTCGCCAGCGTCTCGACCAGCGCGCGCACGGCGTCCCGGTCGCGGCGCGCCCGCGGGATCGCGAAGTCGTACCGCTCCTCCTGCACCGGGAGGAACCCGAGCGAGGCCTCGCGGGCGACGGTCTCGATGGCGACGCCGAAGTCCGCCCGGCCGGCGGCGACCGACGCGCAGACCGCGTGGTGCGTCCTCGCCTCGTTCGCGTGTCCGCGCGGGCGCGCCTCCCCGAGCAGACCGTCGATCAGGACCCGCGTCCCGCTGCCGCGGTTCCGGTTCACCATCACCACGTCGTCGTCCGCGGCGACGGCGGCGACCGCCTCGGCCGCCGTCCGTCCCTCGAAGCGGGGGTCCCCGCGCCGGAAGACGACCCCCTGCATCCGCCCGTACCCCGGGACGAGCTCGATCGAGTCGTCGACGAACGGCGCGTTGTACGTGCCGCTCTCCGGGTCGAACAGGTGCATGCCGGCCGCGTCGCACTCCCCCCGCTTCGCGGCGAGCAGCCCGCCCTCCGAGCCGACGGTGATCGACTTCGCGGTCCATCCGCGGCGGGCGAGCGCCGCGACGAGCAGGTCGGTCCCGACGCAGTGGCTCCCGATCAGGACGAGGTCCTTCGGCTCGACGTCCCGGCCGAGGAGCGTGACGTCGATCTCGCTCCCCTCGTCGAGGAGCTCGCGGTTCCGGTCGATCACCACGAACCCGTCGGCGCGGCTCCAGGTCGTGACCGAGCCCGACCCCTTGCCGAGCGGGTAGGCCGCGGGGAGGCCGTCCCCCGGGACGAGGTTGACGAGGAGGTACTCGGTCCGTCCGCGCTCGGATTGGACGCGGACCGGCATCCGCGCGCGCCGGGTCCCGCGCCGGTCGTCCCGCCGCCCGCCGAGCCGCCGCACCACCGGGGCGACGAACTCGTGGAACGTGAAGAGCGCCGACGTCGGGAACCCCGGGAGGACGACGACCGGCGTGTCGCCGGCGACGGCGAGGCAGAGCGGCTTCCCGGGCTTCAGCGCGACCCCATGCACGACCACGCCGGGGGGAGGGAGGTCGTCGAGGACGCGGTACGCGACGTCCCCCGGTCCCTTCGAGGTCCCGCCGGAGAGGAGGACGACGTCGTCCTCGAGCGCCGCGCGGAGCGCCTCCCGCAGCGCCTGCTCGTCGTCCGGGACGATGCCGCGGACGACCGGCGCGCCGCCCGCCTCGACGACCGCGTCGGCGAGCGCCCGCGCGTTGCTGTCGTAGACGAGCCCCGGCCGCATCGGGGTTCCCGGCGCGACGATCTCGTCGCCGGTCGAGAGGATCGCCACGCGCGGCCGGCGCCGCACCGCGACCTCGGTCCGGCCGATCGCCGCGAGGACGCCGGTCTCCCGCGCGGTCAGCCGCTCGCCCGCCGGCGCGACGAGCTCGCCGCGGGCGACGTCGGTGGCGGCGAACGAGACCGCCTGTCCCGGCACCACCGCGCGCCGGACGATCACCTCGCCCCCGTCCTCGTCGGTCGCCTCGACCAGGACGATCGCGTCGGCGCCGCGCGGCACGATCGCGCCGGTGGCGATCGGGGTGGCGGTCCCGGGGCGGACCTCGATCGTCGGCTCGACGCCGGTGGCGAGGAGCTCGTCGTTCAACCGGAGGCGGACCGGCTCCTCCTCCGACGCGCCGAACGTGTCCGCGGCCACGACCGCGTAGCCGTCGAGGTTCGAGCGGTCGAACCCCGGGACGTCGACGGTCGAGAAGACGTCCTCGGCGAGGACCCTCCCGAGCGCCTCCGCCAGCGGGACGGTCTCGGCCGCGAGCGGACGAGGATCGAACGCGGCCCGGAACCGTCGTTCCGCCTCGTCCCGGTCGATGACGTCGAGAAACTGCTCCTGGCGCACGCGGATTCCCGGTCTCGGCTCTACGTTCGGGGCGATGAACGATAGCAGCTTCCCCCTCGTCGACACCCATTGCCACCTGACCTGGGAGTCGTTCGACCCGGACCTCGACGACGTCGTCCGCCGCATGGGCGAGGCGGGGGTGGCGCAGGCGGTCGTCGTCGCGACCGACCCGGCGACCGCCCGCCGCGCCCGCGCGATCTGCGCCGGCCGCCCGGGCCTGTTCGCGGCGGCCGGCGTCCACCCGAACGACGTCCCCGACGACTGGGAGGGGGCGGTCGCCGAGATCGCCGGGCTCCTCGACGAGGGGGGCTTCGTGGCGGTCGGGGAGACCGGGCTCGACGACTATCGGGACCACGTCCCCGCCGAGCGACAGCGGCTCTCGTTCGACGCCCACGCCCGGCTCGCGGTCGAGCGGGACCTCCCGCTCATCGTCCACATCCGCGACCGCGCCGGGCGGTGGGTCGCGTACGACGACGTCGCGGAGATCCTCGAGCGCCACGCCGGGCTGCGGGGGGTGATCCACTGCTACACCGGCGACGTCGCTCACGCGGAGCGGTACCGGGCGGCGGGGTTCCACATCTCGTTCAGCGGCATCCTCACCTTCCCGAACGGCGGGAACGTGCGCGAGGTCGCGGCGGTGACGCCGCTCGACCGGACGCTCGTCGAGACCGACGCGCCGTTCCTCGCCCCGTTGCCGTGGCGGGGAGAGCGGAACGAGCCGTCGTACGTCGCCGCGACCGCGCGCCGCCTGGCCGAGCTGAAGGGGGTCGCGGAGGAGGAGGTGCGGCGCGTGACGACCGCGAACGCGCGGCGTCTCTTTCGGCTCCCCGAAGAGGAGTGAGCGCGGCCGACCATTCGGTATCCTCGCCCGACTCCCCCCGCTCGAGAGGTTCTCGGTCCATGCTCCGGCTCCGTCGGCGAACGCGCGCCCTCGTCCTCCTCGCGCTCCCGCTCCTCGCGAGCTGCCGGAGACCCGACGCTCCCGCGGCGGACCCGACGGCCGGCCGTTGGAACGTGATCCTCCTCTCGATCGACACGTTGCGCGCCGATCACCTCGGCGCGTACGGGGCGACGGGGGGACACTCGCCGCGCCTCGACGCCTTCGCCGCGGACGGGATCGTCTTCGAGCAGGCGATCGCGCAGGCGCCGTGGACGCTCCCGTCGCACGCGTCGATGCTCGCGTCGGAGTACCCGTCGGCGCTCGACGTGGGGACGTTCTCGGCGCCGCGGCCGGTCCACGAGAACGCGCGACTCCTCGGCGAGGTCCTCCGCGACGCGGGGTACCGCACCTACGCGGTGACGGGCGGAGGCTACGTCTCCTCGACGTTCGGGCTCGATCAGGGGTTCGAGGCGTTCGAGGAGCGGCTCGCCCGGACCGACGCCGACCGGATGTTCGGGGTCGGGACCGCCTGGCTGGACGGGCTCGGGGAGGGGGGGCCGTTCTTCCTCTTCCTGCACACGTTCGAGGTGCACGCGTACGACCCGCCGGAGGAGATCCTGCGCGAGCTCTGGGCGGACGGCGCGCCGGAGTCGCCGCTCCGGGGGAGGAAGGACCTCGCGAAGTACCTGCAGACCGCGAAGAACCACGCCGAGATCGAGGCGTTCACGGCCGAGGACTGGCGGTGCGCGATCGACCGCTACGACGGGGCGCTCCGGTCGGTCGACCGGGCGTTCGGGGCGTTCCTCGACGGGCTCGAGGAGCGCGGCCTGCTCGAGGAGACGCTGATCGTCGTGACGTCGGACCACGGGGAGGAGCACGGCGAGCACGGCGCCGCGGGGCACGGGTACAACCTCCACGACGAGAACGTCCGGGTGCCGCTCCTCGTCGGACACCCGGACCTCCCGACGCGCCGGGTCGGGACGCAGGTCCGCCTGCTCGACGTCGCCCCGACCGTCGTCGACCTGCTCGGGATCGAGCCGCCCGAGGAGTGGAAGGGGACGACGCTCGTCCCCGCGATCGCCGGCGACGAGCTCGGCCTGAAGGCGTTCAGCGAGAGCGCGCACGTCGACCAGAAGGCGCTGCGCGACGGCGGGCTGAAGTACGTCCTGTCGCTCTGGAAGCGTCGCGAGCACCTGTACGACCTCGAGTACGACCCGGTCGAGCGGATCGACCTCGGCGCCGATCGCCCGGACGACCTCGGTTCGATGCGCGAGGCGATGGCGCTCTTCGTCCGCGAGACCGCCTCGGTGGAGCGGTACCGCGGCGGGGCGGACGCGGTCCTGAGCGAGGAGAAGCAGCGCGAGCTCGCCGAGCTCGGCTACACCGGGGACTCGGCGGCGGGCGGGGAGTCCCCGCGCGCGTGGCTCGAGCTGATGAGAGCGCTGGCGGGGGAGTGAGGAGAGGGAGGAGCCCCCGGCCTCAGTACAGCCGCACCTCGACCTCCCCGCCCTCCTCGATCCCCTCGCTGTCCCGCTCGATCACCACCGCGCCGTCCGCCCGGACCGTGGACGAGAGGATCGACGCGCCGGCGACGGCGAGCGGCTCGACGGCGCCGTCGACGATCCTCACGCGGACGTAGTCGACGCGGCCGACCTGGGAGACGAGCTTCCGCCTCGCGGGGAGGGTGACGCGCCGGTGCGGCCAGTCCATCGGGCGGCCGCCGAGGCGGCGGATCGCGGGGCCGGCGAAGAACTCGTAGGCGCAGAGGCAAGAGACCGGGTTGCCGGGGACGAGGAAGACCGGGCGGCCGTCGACGAACCCGACGCCGGCCGGCGAGGAGGGGCGCATCGCGACGCCGTGGACCGGGAGTTCGCCGAGCTCGGCGACGAGCGTCGGAGCGTGGTCCTCCGTCCCGACCGACGAGCCGCCGGAGACGAGGACGACGTCGGCGCGCGCGGCGGCGGCGGCCAGACGCGCGCGGACGAGCGAGCGATCGTCCCGCAGCCGTTCGACCTCGACGTCCGCCGCGCCGTCGCGCCGGGCGAGCGCGGCGAGCACCAGCGAGTTCGAGTCGACGATCCTCGCGCCCGACGGCGCCTCGCCGGGGGGGAGGAGCTCGTCCCCGGTGACGAGCACGGCGACGCGCGGGCGGCGGACCACGGACGGTCGCCCCTCGCCGACCGACGCGCAGAGGCCGGCGTCCTGGGGCCGGAGTCGACGTCCCGCGTCGAGCAGCGCCGTCCCCGCGCGGACGTCCTCGCCGCGGGCCCCGACGTTCTTCCGCGGGGAGACCGGCTCGAGGATCAGCACCGTCGCGCCGTCGTCCTCCTCGCGCGCGACCTCGGCCCGACAGACCGCGTCGGCGCCGGTCGGGATCGGCGCGCCGGTCATCACGCGGACCGCCTCGCCGGGGCCGACCGCGCCGTCGAACGGGTGGCCGGGGCGCGCCTCCCCGCGGAGCGAGAACGTGCGCGGCGCGTACGTCGTCGCGCCGAACGTCTCCTCGCCGCGGAGCGCGTAGCCGTCCATCGCGGAGCGGTCGAAGCCGGGGACGTCGACGGCGGAGACGACGCCGCGCGCGAGCACCCGCCCGGCGGCGCGGTCGACGGGGACCTCCTCCGCCGGGAGCGGGGCGAGCCGGGCGTCGAGCAGACGGAGGACCTCGTCGACGTCGTGGCGGCGCTCGAAGCCGCGCATACGGACGTCGCGAGGCATCGCCGCCGCTCCTAGGCGAAGAACGGGTCGATCCGGTCCGGGTCGAGCCCGAGCTCCTCGATCGCCTTCGTCGCCGCCGCCGCGTCGAGCGCGCCGGTCGCCGCCAGCGTCGACAACGTGGCGGCGGTGACGTGCTCGGCGTCGATCTCGAAGTGCCGCCGGAGCGTCGGCCGCGTGTCGCTCCGTCCGAACCCGTCGGTGCCGAGCGGGACGAACGGGACGTCGACGAACCGCGCGATCAGGCCGGGGACCGCCTTGATGAAGTCGCTGACGGCGATGATCGGCCCCTCCCCCTCGGCGAGCGTCTTCGCGAGCCAGGTCTCCTTCGGCGGCTCGCCGGGGTGCAGCCGGTTCCACCGCTCGGCCGTCCGCGCCTCCTGCTCGAGCTGCTGGTAGCTCGTCGCGCTGTAGACGTCCGCGGCGACGCCGTGCTCGGCGAGCATCTCCTGCGCCTTCAGCGCCTCGCGCATCAGCGGGCCGCTGCCGAAGAGGCGCACGCGCGGCGCCTTCTTCTTCGCCTTCTCCGCGGCGCGGAAGCGATAGAGCCCCTTCAGGATCCCCTCCTCCGAGCCCTCGACGCGCGGCGGCATCGGGTAGTTGTGGTTGTAGAGCGTGACGTAGTAGAGGACGTCCTCCTCCTCGTCGAGCATGCGCCGCAGCCCGTCGCGGATGATCGTCGCCAGCTCGAACGCGTACGCCGGGTCGTACGCGACGCAGCCGGGGAGGCTCGCCGCCATCAGGTGGCTGTGGCCGTCCTGGTGCTGGAGCCCCTCGCCGTTCAGCGTCGTCCGGCCCGCCGTCGCGCCGAGGAGGAAGCCGCGCGCGCGCTGGTCGCCCGACAGCCAGATCGAGTCCATCGTGCGCTGGAAGCCGAACATCGAGTAGAAGGTGTAGAACGGCACCATCGCCTCGCCGTGCGTCGCGTACGCCGTCCCGGCCGCCGCGAACGACGCCATCGACCCGGCCTCGGTGATCCCCTCCTCGAGGACCTGGCCGTTCGTCTTCTCGAGGTACTTCAGGACGAAGCGCGAGTCGACCGGCTCGTAGTTCTGCCCGAGCGGGTGGTAGATGCCGTACTGGCCGAACAGGCCCTCCATCCCGAAGGTCCGCGCCTCGTCGGGGATGATCGGGACGACGCGCTTGCCGAGCCCCTCGTCCTTCAGGAGCTTCGCCAGGAGCCGCGCGAACGCCATCGTGGTCGAGACCGGCTGCTCCTCGGGCGTCCCCTTGTCGAACTCGGCGTAGATGTCGGCCGGCGGGAGCGGGAGCTTCTCCGCGCGGGCGAGACGTCGCGGGACGTGTCCGCCGAGCGCGCGCCGCCGCTCCATCAGGTAATCGACCTCCTCGCTCTTCTCGCCCGGGTGGTAGAACGGCGGGTCGGCGAGCTGGTCGTCCTCGATCGGCAGCTCGAGGCGGTCGCGGAACTTCTTCAGCTCGTCGATCGCGAGCGTCTTCGTCTGGTGGGTGACGTTCATCGCCTCCACCGAGCCGCCGAGCGTCCACCCCTTCACCGTCTTGGCGAGGATCACGGTCGGCCGGCCGCGGTGATGGACGGCGGCGGCGAACGCGGCGTACACCTTCCGGTAGTCGTGGCCGCCGCGACGGAGCTTCTTGATCTGGTCGTCCGTCAGGTGCTCGACCATCTTCAGGAGCCGGGGGTCCTTCCCGAAGAAGTGCTCCCGGATGTACGCCCCCGACTCGACCGAGTACTTCTGGAAGTCGCCGTCGAGCGCCTCGTTCATCCGCTCGACGAGCGCCCCCTCGTAGTCGCGCGCGAGGAGGTCGTCCCACTCGCGGCCCCAGACGACCTTGATGACGTTCCAGCCCGCGCCGGTGAACCGCGACTCGAGCTCCTGGATGATCTTCCCGTTGCCGCGCACCGGCCCGTCGAGCCGCTGCAGGTTGCAGTTCACGACGAAGGTGAGGTTGTCGAGCCCCTCGCGCGCCGCGAGCGACAGCCCGGCGAGCGCCTCCGGCTCGTCGCACTCGCCGTCGCCGAGGAACGCGAAGACGCGGCAGTTGTGCGTGTTCGCGATGCCGCGCGCGTGCAGGTAGCGGTTGAAGCGCGCCTGGTAGATCGCGTGCAGCGGGCCGAGCCCCATCGAGACCGTCGGGAACTCCCAGAAGTCCGGCATGAGCCGCGGGTGCGGGTACGACGAGAGCCCCTTCCCGCCGACCTCGCGTCGGAAGTGGGCGAGCTGCTCCTCGGTGAGGCGCCCGCAGAGGAAGGCGCGCGCGTAGATCCCCGGCGCGGCGTGTCCCTGGAAGAAGATCTGATCGCCGGGCTGGCCGTCGTCGCGACCGCGGAAGAAGTGGTTGAAGCCGACCTCGTAGAGGCTGGACGTCGACGCGTAGGTGGAGAGGTGCCCGCCGAGGCCGGAGTAGGCGTTGTTCGCCTTCACGACCATCACCGCGGCGTTCCACCGGACGATCCGGCGGATCCGACGCTCCATCTTCTCGTCGCCGGGGAACGGCGGCTCCTGCTCGGGGGAGATCGTGTTGATGTACCGCGACTGCACGAGCCCGGGCGTGCCGATCTCGAGCTGACGGGCGCGCTTCAGGAGCCGGCGGAGGATGAAGTCCGCGCGTTCGCGACCGGCGCGGGCGACGACCGCGTCGAGGGAGTCGACCCACTCCTGGGTCTCCATCGGGTCGAGATCGGGGAGCTGGCGCTTGAAGCCGCCGAGGAGCGACAGCCAGACCTCGTCGTCGGAGTGGGGGAGCTCGTACTTGCGAATCATGTCACCTCGCGGGTCGGAACGCGGAGCGCCGGTCGGCCGGCGGCACCCGACCTCTCCCTTTCTTCCGGCACGGGTCCGGAACCGATCAGGATAGGGGTCGGCGACGTATTCCGAGGGGTGACCCGCGGTCCGCGGACGAACTGTCCGAATTCCGTTTCGAACGGGACCGAGGAGGCGAGGCGGGGCGCGAGGCGTCGCGACGCGCCCCGGGCGGAGGGGGGACGGTCAGTTCCGGTCGTCCATCGCCGCCGAGGTGACGTGGAGGACGAACGCGCCGAGGGCGAGCACCAGGGTCAGGATCGCGGGGGTCATCTCGTGCTCCTTGGCAGGGGCCGGCGGTCCGCCGACGTCGCTTCACTGCTTCCTCTCTCGTCTCGTCGCCGCGATCCCCCGGTGAGAAAATCGGAAAAACCGAGTCCAAACCGTAGACCATGGACGTCGAAGACTCGCTCCTCCGTCCGCGGTCGGTAGATTGCCGCGATGCCGCGCCCGAAGCTCCTCCTGACCGCTCCTCTTCATCGCATCTCCCGCCGCGTCCGAGTCGACGGGGGGGACGGAAGCCCGTGGCGGGCCGGCGAGGTGGAGACCGCGCTCGGGGCGGACGTGCTGGAGGTCGCGGGTGCGGCGCGTCGCCTCGGCGCCGAGGTGACGGCCGTCGTCGCGGCCGAGCCGGCGTTCGCGGCGTCCCTTCGCGCGGCCCTGGAAGCGCTCGGCGCGACCGTCGAGCTGATCGAGGTCGGCGCGGCGAGCCTCGCGCACACGCGCTACGTCGACGCGGACGGGGACGTCCGGTTCGAGGTGACGGAGGGAGCGCCCCCGTCGACGGACGAGGTCGACCGCCTGCTCGACCGGCTCGGCCGCGCGCTCGAGGACGAGCCGGACCTCGCCGTGGTCGCCGGCGACCTCGACGGCGGGCCGCGCCGCGACTTCGCCGAGCGCGTGGTCGGGCGGGCCTGGGGCCTCGGCGTCCGGACGATCCTCGTGCCGAACGGGGCGTCCCTGAAGCAGGCGTTCCACACCCAGCCGCTCGCCGCCCGCGTCGACGCGGGCGAGCTCCTCGCCGTCTCTCCCCCCGACGAGGGGGTCGTGGAGACGCAGGAGGAGACGCTGGCGCGGATCTTCCTCGACCCGGTCCGACTGCTGTTCGTGCGGCGCGACGACGGGGTGGTGCTCGCCGCCGCCCGCGCCGGCACGCGCGAGCTCGGGCGTCCGGACGAGTGGCGACCGGCCGCGCTCCTCGGCGCGTTCGCGGCGCTCGCCCCGACGTGCGGGGACGAGTACCTCGACGCGGCGGCCGCGGCGTTCGAGGCGGTGAGCCGGGCGGATGCCGCGCAGCCCGCGTCGTGAGCCCGACGGCCCGGTCGTGCCGCGGGGCGCGGCGGGCATGTCGGTCGGGGTCGTCGTGGCGCTGGTCGCGCTCGTGCTCGTCTACAAGCGGCAGGTCCACGACGAGCTCCCGCCGCCGCGGGTCGATCAGGTGATCGCGGCCCTGGCGTTCGAGGGATCGCCCGAGGCGACGGAGCGCGCGCACGGAGAGCTCGACGAGTTCGACGAGCGGGAGGTCGTGCCGAAGCTCCTCGCCGCGCTCACCGTGCCGGAGACCGCCCGGCCGGAGGAGCTGATCCTCGCGCTGGCGCGCGCGGGGGACGACGCCGTCGCGCCGGAGGTGCGGCCGTACCTCCAGCACGTCGACGCGCGGGTCCGCGCCGCCGCGATCGACGCGCTGGCGTCGTTCGGGGACACCGGAGTCGAACCGGAGCTGCGTCGGATCGCGGACGCCGATCCGGCGCTCGGCGTGCGGCAGCTCGCGGTGATCGCGCTCGCCGACCTCGAGGCGGACGACGTCGACCGCGACCTCGCCGTGATGCTCGACGAGACGACGCCGGCCGACCGGCGCGAGTCCGCCGACGGATCGCTCGAGGTGACGACGGGCGAGTCCTTCGGGGCGGATCGGGCCGCGGCCGAGGCGTGGCTCGACGCCCACGGGGCGCCTCCCGCGGCGACCACCGTCGGCGGGCGCGGCCGGACCGACGGCGCTCCGCTCGCGTGGCGGGACGGCGAGGTCGAGGTGACCGTCGAACGGTCGGGCGCGTGGCTCGTCGGTCGGGTGACCGGGGCCGCGCCGCCGCTCCACCTCGCCCTCGAGACGGCGACCGGCCGGATTCTGGTGGCGGTCGACCGGCGGGAGGACGGCGTCTCGGCGCGGGCCGACGACCTCCCCCGGGAAGGGCGCCCGTTCGAACGGCACGCGAGCCTCCCGGTCGAGGTGACGCCCGACGGCCTGATCGTGCGCCTCCCGCGGGTCGGTCGGCTCGTGGCGGGGGACGAACCGGCCTCGGTCCGCGTCGTCCGCTGACGCGGCGGGGCGGGCCGCCGCGACTTCGGCTCAACTCCGGCTCCGACACGGGCTTGGCGCGCCGTGGCGCCGGTGGAATCGCCGCGACAACCGTCGCCCGGCGGGGTAGACTTGGAATCCCTCGTCGAGACGGGTCCTCTCGCTGAATGACTCCCCACTCCTCGCCTCGCGTCCCGCGCCTCGTGGCTCTCTCCGGGATCGCGTCCGCCCTGGTCGCCGCGTTCGCCGCCGGCGCCTCGGCCCAGTGTCCGCCCGACGCTCCGCCCCTGACGCATGCGCCGATCCCCGGCGTCGACGACGCGACGATCGCGCTCGGCCGGTTCGACGGGTCGCTCGACCTCGTCGGCGCGGGACCGGCCTGGAGTCCGGCGAAGGTCGCCCACGTGCTGACGAACACCGGCGTGTTCGGCTCCGGCGCGCTGCGGATCACGGACGGTCCGGGGCGGGTCGACGTCACGCCGTTCGACCGCGCGACCGGGACGATCGAGATGTGGGTGAAGCCCGGGCCGGCGCGCGAGGGGCGGGGGTACCTCTTCTCGCTCGGGGGCCGGCGCTCGATCGACGGGGACGGGTCGCAGGAGCTGATCGTCGGCGAGCCGACGGGCTCCACGCAGACCGCGATGTCGTCGATCTACTTCAGTCAGGCCGGCGGGCTCGACCTGCAGACGCCCACGACGTTCCCGTCGAACGTGCCGCGCGGGATCGCGCTCGGGGACGTGAACGGCGACCAGCACTTCGACCTCGTCGTCGCGATGAACTGGGCCGCCACGCTCGCGAACCCCGCCACGCCGGGGACGCCGGGCGAGGTCCACGTCTTCTTCGGGCCGATCCAGAAGGGGATCGCGTTGACCGCGCCGGACGTGGTGCTGGAGGTCGACCTGGCGCAGGGGCTCGTGCTCGGCGAGTTCGACGAGAAGCCGGGGCTCGACCTCGTCGTCGGGTCGTTCGCGCTCGACACGCCCCCGTTGGTCGGGTTCTCGAACGACGGCGCCGGGGGGTTCACGCCGATGGGGTTCCAGTGGTTCGGCTGGAACGCGCCGGCGGAGAGCGTCGCCGCCGCCGACCTGAACCACGACGGCGTCCTCGACCTGATGTTCGGCAACCTCGGCACGCTGCCGAACGCGGTCTTCCTCGGCTCGATCGTGAACGGCGACTACGTGCTCTCGATCACCACGCCGGGGACGTACTCGGTCCTCGACGGGGCCGCGCTCGGCTGCTCGTTCTCCGACCTCGACCAGGACGGCCACATCGACATCGTCCTCGCCGAGCCGTTCGGCGGCCCGGGGCAGGCCGGAGAGGTCGCGATCCACCTGAACCGCGGCGACGGGACGTTCGACTTCCTGCCGAACGCGGTCATCCCGACGACCCGCCCGTTCACCGCGACCGCCGAGCGCGACCTGAACCACGACGGCCACTTCGACATCGTCGTCGCGAACTGGCGGAGCGGCGCGCCGAGCGGTCCCGCGACCGAGCAGTCGACGGTCTTCTGGGGGCCGTTCAGCCTCCCCGCCGCGCCGATCGCGACGACGATCTTCCCCGCCTTCGACGAGTTCCTGGTCGACGACGCGGTCAGCATGAGCGTCGGGGACATGAACGACGACGGGGTCGACGACCTCTTCTTCCACGCGTCGCGCGGGACGAAGTCCCCGGTCTTCCTGCTCGATCTCGACGGCGTCGCGGCGGCCGGCAAGGACGTCCAGGGGCGGTACAAGCCGAGCTTCACCCTGCCGACCGCGTCGACCCAGCAGAACCCGGCCGGCGAGGGGGCGGGGGTGCACGTGGCCGCGAACGGGACCTCGCCGTACGGCGCGCCGACGCGACGGTTCAACACGATCGAGCTGTACGTCGAGGCGGACCGGATGCACTTCGCGATCTGGGACGACCTCGGCGCCCGGCACGCCGTGTCGCGGCCGTTCCCGCCGCTCGGCGGCGACCCGGGCGCGGTCGACGGGTTCCATCGGGTGTCGGCGGAGTGGGACGCGAACGCGGGCGTGGTCGAGGTCCGGGTCGGCCACCCGGGCGTCCCGGCTCACGTCGAGACCTCGGCCGGGGCGCCGTTCTCCCTGCAGCCGTTCGGAAAGTTCGCCTGCCTCGGCGCCGACGTCGACAACGGCTGGCGCGCGGTCGGATACGAGATCGACGAGCTGCGGGTCTCGAGCGTCCGGCGGAGCGCCCTCGACGTCGACGCGGACGGCGTGCCGGACGAGTGGGACAACTGCCGCTACGTCGGCAACCCGACGCAGGCGGACGGCGACCACGACGGGGTCGGCGACGCGTGCGGCTTCTGCCAGACCGACCTCGGGGCGCAAGGTCCGGGGACGATGACGCTCTCGGTCTGCGGCACGCCGCTCCACCCCGGCGCCCCGGCCGCGCTCCGCGTGAAGTGCGGGCCGCCGGACGCCCTCGCGTGGCTCTTCCTCGGCCTCCAGTCGAACCCGACGCCGATCGCCGGCGGGACGTTCGTCCCGCTCCCGATCCTCGCTCAGCTCCCGCTGCCGCTCGACGACGCCGGTCATGCCTTCCTGCCGATCGCGGGATACGGACCGCTGTCGGGGCTCGACGTGTACGTCCAGACGCTCGTGCCGGACGCGTCGGTGCCGTTCGGGATCGGGATCTCGAACGCGGTCCGCATCTCGCTCCTCCCCTGAGCGACCCGCCGCGATGCCGGAGCTCCCCGAGGTCGAACGCGCGCGCCGCGTCCTCGAACGCGTCGCGGTCGGGCGGACGATCGTCCGGGTCGACGTCGACGACGACCGCATCGTCTACGACGGCGTCGCGCCGCGGACGTTCGCGGCCCGGCTCCGGGGGCGTCGCGTCGAGGCGGCCCGACGCCGCGGGAAGCACCTCTGGCTCGAGCTCGACCGGCGTCCCTGGCCGCTCCTCCACCTCGGGATGACGGGGCACGTCCTGTCCCCCTCGGTCGCGCCGCTCCGGCTCGCGTCGAGCCCGTCGAAGGAGGAGGATCGGTGGCCGCCGCGGTTCACCAAGCTCCGGCTGCGGCTCGACGACGGGGGGGACGTCGCGTTCACCAACAAGCGCCGACTCGGGCGGCTGCGGCTGCGGGACGACCCGCCGCGCGAGCCGCCGATCTCCGCCCTCGGCTTCGACCCGCTCGTCGACCCGCCCTCGGCGGAGGAGTTCCTCCGGCTCGTCCGAAGGCGCCGCGGCGTGGTGAAGGGGCTGTTGCTCGACCAGTCGTTCGCGGCGGGCGTCGGAAACTGGATCGCGGACGAGGTCCTCTACCGCGCCCGCCTCGACCCGCGCCGTCCCGCCGACTCGCTCTCGGACGACGAGGTCCGTCGGCTGCGGCGGGCGCTCCTGGAGATCGTGCGCCGGGCGAGCGCGGTCGACGCGGACAAGCGTCGGTTCCCCGCGACCTGGCTGTTCCACCGGCGGTGGGGGCGGGACGCGGAGGCGCGGACGCACGACGGGCACCGCCTCGAGTTCCTCACGATCGGCGGAAGGACGACGGCGTGGGTGCCGGCGGTGCAGAGGGGGGCTCCCGCGGACGGAGGATGAGCGGATCGCCGGTCCTCCCGGCGCCGGGCGCCGCAGCGCCGCGTGACTTCCTCGGCGGGCTGATAGACTCCGCCGCATGCGCTTCCAGATCCACGACGTCTCGTTCGCCCTGGCCGACGCGCGGACGCGACTGCCGTTCCGCTTCGGCGTGTCGACCCTCACCGCCGCGCCCGTCCTGACCGCCCGCGTCGACGTGCGGGGCGAGGGGACCGAGGCGTCGGGGTACGCGGCCGATCTCCTCGTGCCGAAGTGGTTCGAGAAGGACCCGGCGAAGTCGGTCGAGGACGACGTCCGCGCCCTCCTCGACTCGGCCCGCGCCGCGGCCTCCGCCCTGCTCCGCCCGCGGGACGACGACACCGCGTTCGGCCACTGGTACTCCCTCTACCGGGAGCGGGTCCTGGCGCGCCACCGCGAGGCGCCGGACGCGCTGGTGCGGGGGTTCGGCGCGGCGCTCCTCGAGCGGGCGATGATCGACGCGGTCTGCCGCGCGACGGGGGTGTCGTTCTTCGAGGCGCTGGCGACCGATCGGCTCGGGTTCGAGGGGGGGCGGATCTACCCCGAGGTGAAGGACCTCGACCTCGCCCCGCTCGGCGCGCCGGCCGAACGGCTCGCCGTCCGTCACACGATCGGCCTGCTCGACCCGCTCCGGGCCGCCGAGCTCGACGGGGACGGGGACGGTCTGCCGCGGGCGCTCGAGGAGGACATCGCCCGGTACGGGCTGACCCGGTTCAAGCTGAAGGTCGCCGGGCACGAGGAGGCGGACGTCGCCCGCGTGGTCGAGGTCGCGCGGGTCGTCCGCGAGCAGGTCGGCGACGACGCGCGGTTCTCCCTCGACGGGAACGAGCAGTTCGAGGACCTCGACGGCCTCGCGAGGCTGCTGGACGGGGCGGTCGCCGACGACGACGGGCGGTGGCTCCTGGAGCGGGTCCTCTGGATCGAGCAGCCGCTCCGGCGCGACCTGACGTTCGATCGCGACCGGCACCGGGCGCTCGACGTCGTGACCGCCGTCGCGCCGCTGACGATCGACGAGGCGGACACCGGCTTCGACTCGTTCCGCACCGCGTTCTCGGTCGGGTATCGGGGCGTCTCGGTCAAGAACTGCAAGGGCGTCTTCCGGGCGCTCGTGAACCGGGGGCTCTGCGAGCACTACGGCGACGAGGCGTTCCTGACCGCCGAGGACCTGACGAACCTGCCGGTGACCGCGCTGCACCAGGACCTCGCGACGATGGCCGCGCTCGGCCTGACGTCGGTCGAGCGGAACGGACACCACTACTTCCGCGGTCTCGACCACCTCCCGCCCGAGGAGGCGGAGGCGGCCCTCGCGGCGCACCCGGACCTGTACGTCCGCGACGGGTCGGCCGTGCGGCTCCGGATCGAGGGAGGGGAGCTCTCGGTCGCGTCGCTCGCCGCCGCGGGGTACGGCACGTCGCTCACGCCGTCGCTCGACGCGCGGACCCCGATCGACGAGTGGGCCCTCCGGGCCTGAGCGATGCGCCCTCCCTCCCCGGCGACCTTCCGCGACGCGGCGCCCCTCCGGACCGCGCTCGCGGCGGTGCTCGGCGACGGCGCGGTCGACGACGAGCTGCTCGGGGAGGCGGGGCCGCTCGGGCGCCCGCTCGCGGTCGACGGCCTGACGATCGGCAACCGGTTCGCCGTGCATCCGATGGAGGGGTGGGACGGCGAGCCGGACGGCCGTCCGTCGGCCGCGACGCGTCGGCGCTGGCGGCGGTTCGGGGAGAGCGGCGCGAAGCTGGTCTGGGGAGGCGAGGCGTTCGCGGTGTCGGCGGACGGCCGGGCGAACCCGAACCAGCTGCACCTGAACGACGAGGTCGACCCGCGGCCGGGGCTCGAGGCGTTGCTCGACGAGCTGCGCTCCGGACACCGGGCGGCGTGCGGCACGACCGACGGGCTCGTCGTCGGCCTGCAGCTCACGCACTCCGGACGGTACGCGCGGCCGAGCGACGCGGGGGCCGCGCCGCGGGTGATGTTCCGCCACCCGGTCCTCGACGCGCGGGTCGGTCTGGAGGACGACGCGGCCGTCCTCGCCGACGCCGAGCTGGAGCGGATCGCGGAGCGGTTCGTCCGCGCGGCGGCCGCGGCCCGCGAGGTCGGCTTCGACTTCGTCGACGTGAAGGCGTGTCACGGGTACCTGCTGCACGAGTCGCTGGCGGCGAGGCGGCGTCCGGGGCGCTTCGGCGGCGACCTCGCGGGGAGGAGCGCGCTGCTGACCGGCATCGTCCGGGCGGTCCGCGACGCGTGTGCGGGGCTCCGCGTCGGCGTGCGGTTGTCGGCGACGGACGTCTTCCCGCACGGGCGCGGGCCGGACGGCGTCGGGGCGCCGCTCGGCCTCGAGGAGCACCGGCCGTACGACGCGGGGTTCGGCGTCGACCCGGACGACCCGCTCCGTCCGGACCTCGACGAACCGCTTCGCGTGATCGGCCTCCTCCGCGACCTCGGCGTGCGGATGGTGAACGTGACCGCCGGCTCGCCGTACACGTCGCCGCACCTCCAGCGCCCCGCGGTCTTCCCGCCGTCCGACGGGTACGCGTCGCCGGCCGATCCGCTCGCCTTCGTCGCGCGCCACCTCGACGTCACGCGCCGGGTGAAGGCGGCGTTCCCCGACCTGGTCGTCGTCGGGACCGGGTACAGCTACCTCCAGGAGTGGATCCCGCACGTCGCCCAGCACGAGGTCGGTCGCGGCCACGTCGACGTGGTCGGCCTGGGGAGGTCGATGCTGTCGTATCCCGAGCTCTGCCGCGACGTCCTCGCCGGGCGGGCGCTCGACGCGAAGCGGATCTGCCGGACCTTCAGCGACTGCACGACCGGGCCGCGGCACGGCCTGCCGTCCGGCTGCTACCCGCTCGATCCGGAGTACCGGGCCCGTCCCGAGGCGGCGGAGATCCGGAAGCTGCGGCGGAGGAACGGATGACGAGGTCGGGGCCGGACGACGCGCGCCCGAGCGGCCTCCCGATGGTCGCGCCGCCCGACCCGGCGGCGCTCGTCGAGGAGCGGCGGTGGCTCGCCGAGCTGGAGGACGCGCCGGCGTGGCGGCGGACGATCGCGTACGTGAGGCGCGGCGGACCGGGATACCTGCAGAGCGCGCTGACGCTCGGCGGCGGGACCGCGATGTTCTCGCTCTTCGCGGGGGCCGCGTTCGGGTACGAGCTGCTCTGGGTGGCGCCGGTCTCGATGCTGCTCGGCGTGGTGATGCTCGCCGCGGTGGCGCACCAGACGCTCTCGACGGGGATGCGGCCGTTCGACGCCATGCGCGTCCACGCCGGACCGGTCTTCGCGTGGGGGTGGGCGATCGGCGCGGTCCTCTCCTCGATCATCTGGCAGTTCGCGCAGTACGCCCTGGCGTCCGCGGTCCTCGCCGACATGTCCTCGTTCGCCGCCGGCCTCTCCATCGGCGAGGGGACGGCGGGGCTGATCGTCCTCGCGAACGCCGTGGCGTTCGTCTGGATGTACGGGGCGTCGTCGCGGTGGATGCGGCTGTTCGAGACCCTGATGAAGGGGATGGTCTGGGCGATCGTCCTCTGCTTCGGCCTCGTCGTGGCGCGGACCGGGGTGGCCCACGCCGGCGACCTCGCGAGGGGGTACCTCGCGTTCTCGATCCCGGGCGAGGTGAACGGCGTCCACGGCGCGACGGTCGTCCTGTCGGGGCTCGCCGCGGCGATCGGCGTGAACATGCTGTTCCTCTACCCGTACTCGCTCCTGGCGAAGGGGTGGGGGCGCGAGCACCGCCGGCTCGCGCGCTTCGACCTCCTCGCGGGGATGTTCGTGCCGTACTCGCTCGCCACCGGGCTGATGATCGTGGCGACCGCGAACGCGTTCCACTACGGCGAGCTCGAGTTCACGGGGACCGGCCTCGCGCCGGTCGACGCGGCCCGGGCGCTGACGTCGGTCGTCGGGCCCGGGGTCGCGCGCGTCGTGTTCAACCTCGGGATCCTCGGCATGGCGTGGTCGTCGATCACGCTCCAGATGCTCTGCTGCGGCTTCGTGGCGACCGAGCTGCTCGGCTGGCGGGTCGGCGGCCTCCGGTACCGCCTCGCCTGCCTCCTCCCCGCGCCGGGCGTCCTCGGCGCGTTCCTCTGGAACGACGTGAAGCTCTGGCTCGCCGTGCCGACGACCATCCTCTGCGGGTTCCTCCTGCCGCTGGCGTACGTCGGGTTCTGCAAGCTCCAGCGGAGCCGGGCCTACCTCGGCGACGACCTCCCGCGCGGCGGCCGCGCGACGGCGTGGTTCGGGACGATGGTCTTCACGACGATCGTCCTGACCGCCTTCCTCGGCTGGTACGCGCTGACGAAGGGGCCCGGCTACCTCGAAGGGCTCCGCCGATGAGCCCGCCGCCGAGCCGTGGCGGGCGGGAGGCGAGGACGGCGTTCGCGGCGGCGCACGTCGTGATGAAGCCGTCGTACGCGGAGGTCGACCACGCGCCCGACCGCCCCGGCCGGCCGGACGAGATCGCGCCGCACATCGATTGGGACGCGACGCTCGACCAGCGGCGGCACCTGATCGAGCACGGGCTCGGGGTCGCCGAGGCGATGGACACGGCGCAGCGGAACGAGCTCGACTGGGCGGTCGCGGCGGAGCTGATCCGGCGGACGGCGTCGCTCGGCGCCGGGTTCGTGGCGGGCGCGTCGTCCGACCACGTCGACGCGGTCGGGAGCGCGGCGGAGCTCGCGGAGGCGGTGGCGTGGCAGGCGGGCGAGGTCGTCCGCGCGGGGGGCGTGCCGATCGTGCTGGCGCAGCCGTGGCTCGTGCGGGCCGGGTTCGGGCCGGACGACTTCGTCGCGTTCTACGCCGACGTGGTCGACCGCGTCGACGGGGAGCTCCTGATCCACTGGCTCGGGCCGATGTTCCTGCCGGCGCTCGCGGGGTACTTCCCCGGCGACTCGTTCGACCGCGTGATGGACCTCGATCCCGAGAAGGTCCGCGGCTGCAAGATCTCGCTCCTCGACCCGGCGCTCGAGCGACGCGTCCGCGAGCGGATCGTTTCGCGGGGGCAGATCGTCCTGACCGGCGACGACCACCACTTCGCCGACCTGATCGTCGGCGACGACCCGGCGATCGACGGCTGGACCTCGCTCGCGGGGAGGCCGGTGGCGCTCGGCCGGTTCAGCCACGCGCTCCTCGGGGTCCTCGACGGCGTCGCCGCGCCGGCGCGCGCCGCGCTCGACCTCCTGGCGGACGGAGACGTCGAAGAGGCGCGCGTCCGGCTCGCCGCGCTCGAGCGGGTCGGCCGCGTCGCGTTCGAGCCGCCGACCCGGTTCTACAAGGCCGGCCTCGCCTTCCTCGCCTGGGTGAACGGGCGACAGGATACGTTCCTGCTGCCGAACCACCTCGAGCGGACGCGCGACCTCGACCACCTCCGCCGCCTGTTCGACGCCGCACGCGCCGCCGCCGCGGTCGACGACGAGGCCGCGGCGGCGGAGCGGCTCCGGGCGTTCGCGGCGGCGGGTCAGGGCGAGTCGACGACGTCGTAGACCCGGTCCGCGGCCTTCTGGAGCCGCTTCACCGCCGCCTTCAGGTCGCCGATCGCCTTCCCCTCCTTCTTCTCGTTCGCGACCCGGGCGAGGGCCTCGACGATCTCCTTGCGCGCCTTCTTCAGGTCGGCGCGCGCCTTCTTCACCGGCTTGGACGTCGGGAGGGCGTCGACGGTGGCGCGCGCGGCGTCGACCCGCGTCACGGCGGTCTGCAGCCAGGTGTCGGCGGTCGAGAAGTCGGGGATCCCGTCGAGCGCGTGCCCGGCCTCGACCAGCGCGCAGGCGGCGTGCCAGATCTCGGCCGCGGCCAGGTGTCCGGCCGGCGGGCTCCCCGGCTCGGTCCCGTTCGACACGAGTCGCCAGTCGTCGAACCCGACGACCCCCTTGCCGGAGAGGTTGAACACGCCCACGGTCGGCAGGAGCGGCGTCTTCTGGTTCGAGAACGGGACGGCGGCGATCTGCGTCCAGTCCGTGGTGCCGGTCGGCCGCGCCTCGAACACGAGCATCGTCCCGGTCGCCTCGATCGCGAAGTCGATCTCGGTCGTCGCGGCGAAGAACTGGCTGCCGATCGAACTGGAGGACGCGTCGGTGAACGCGAACGCGTTCAGCCCGCCGGAGGTCACCTGCGCCGAGACGCCGTAGAACTCGGTCGGCGGGAACGCCCCGCGCCCGTCGAGCTCGGTCCCGAAGATCGCCTGGTCGGCCGCCGCCGCGCGGTCGGGGTCGTACAGTCCGCCGGAGACCTCCCAGCGGAACGGCGCCCAGAGGTCGCACGGGACGACGAGCGCCATCCGCCCCGGCTTGTTCTTCTTCTTCGACTGGACGCGGAGGTAGCGGTCCTGCGGGGTCGAGGCCGCGTCCCCGCCGCCGGCGAACGCGAACGCCTGGCGGGAGTCCTCGGAGACCTTGACGAAGGCGACTTCGGCGCAGCCGACGGCGAAGAGCGGGGCGAGGAGGGACGCGAGGGCGAGCGAGCGGGGCATCGGCGACTCCGGGGACGGGACGGGCGTCGCGGAGGGAATCGCGGGCGACTCGCCTCGGGGACACCGAAAACCCGAGGCGCCGAGAAGTTCCGTTCCGCGGCGCGGTCCGTCTACCGAGGCGCCCGGCGCGCGGTGAAGACGAGGTCGGACGACGCGTCCGGCGCGAACTCCCCGCGCTCGACGTCGCCGTACGCGCGCCGCTCGTCGAAGCCGGCCGCGTCGAGCGCGGCGTCGAGCTCGGGCCAGGTCCAGGCGCGGACCCGGACCTCCTTCGTCCGCTCGAGGCGGACCGGGGGGTCGGCGCCGGGGACGAGGTGGAGCGTGGTCGGGAAGAAGAGGGCGTGGCGCCCGTCCCCGTCCGGCTTCAGCGGGCGGAGGAACAGGATCTCCGCGGCGTCGTCCGCCGGGTCGGGGCGGACGTTCAACGGCAGCGACCGGACGTTCCCGGCGAGGATCGGTCCGTAGTTCAGGAGCTGGCCGGCGAGGACGCCGCCGGGGAGGAGCGCGGCGGCGACCGCGGCGAGCGCGCGCGGGAGCTCTTCGTCCTCGAGGTACGGGAGGACGTTCCCGAGCGAGAACGCCGCGCCGAACCGCCGGTCGTCCGCGACGACGAGCTCGTCGATCGAGCCGAGCACGAACCGGGGGCCGGCCGCGCCGAACTCCCCCTCGTGTTCGCGCGCCTGCTCGATCATCGACTCCGACCGGTCGATGCCGACGGTCCGCACGCCCCACGACGCCAGGAGGCGCGCGTGCTCTCCCGGGCCGCAGCCGAGGTCGACGGCGGAGCGGTCGGGCGCCGCGGCGAGCGCGGCCTCGAGGAACGGGGTCTCGCGCCGCATGCGCGCCGGCCAGGCGATCAGCCGGCGGTAGGAGAGGCGGGCGAACGGATCGTCGCCGGCCGGGTCGTTCCGCGTTTCGTTCATCGGCCCTCGAACCGTAGCATCCGGGCATGGCGAGACGACGCGCGAAGTCGAACGGGGATCGCAGGTGGCCGCCCGGCGCGGTCGTCGCCGCGGCGGCGTTCCTCGTCGCCGGCCCGCTCGTCCGCGTGGCGCTCGGCGCCGACCCGACCGGTTCCGGGATCGACGCCCTGCTGCTGCTCCTCCTCGCGCCGGCGGCGGCGGTCGGCGCGCGCCGTGCGCTGGAGGGGGACCGACCGCCGGCGACCGGTCTCGCGCTCGCCGGGCTGGTGGTCGTCGCCGGCGCCGTCGTCCACCTCGCGGGCGTCTCGGCGGTGCGCCTGGCGCTCGAGGGGAGCGGCGGGGCCGAGCGGTTCCTCGCCCTCGTCCGGGGCGCGGCGCACGACCGGGCCGGCGGGCTCCTCCTCGCGTTCGCCGCGCTCGCCCTCGCGGACCGGGCGCTCGGCCTCCGCGGTCGACTCTCCGCCCGGGACGAGGAGCTCGCCGTCCGCGACGAGGAGCTCGCCGCCGCCCGCGAGAAGGCCGCCGCCCTCGCCGCGCGCGGCACCGTCGTCGCCCGGCGGCTGAAGGACGAGGCGGAGCGGCGGGGACGCTTCGAACGGATCCACCGCCACTCGCGGCTCGAGGCGCTGCGCGCGCGGCTCCGTCCGGGTTTCCTGGTCGGCGTCGTCGATCGAGCCCGCGCCGCGGCGGCGGACGATCCGGAGCGGGCCGAGCGGATGCTGCTCCGCCTCTCGCTCTTCCTCCGGACCGCGCTCCGCGAGGGAGAGGCGGACCTCGTCCCGCTCTCGGAGGAGATCGAACGGACCGACGCGATCCTCGAGCTGGAACGGGAGCGTCTCGGCCGGCGCCTCAAGTACCGTTTCGACGTCCCGGAGGAGCTGCTCGACGACCCGGTCCCCGCGCTCCTCCTCGCCCCCCTCGTCCTCCGCGCCGTCGCCTCCGGCCCCGGCGCCTCGAAGCGCGGCGGCCGGATCGACGTCGGCGCCTCGGTGGAGGACGGCCGGCTCGTCCTCGAGATCCAGGACGACGTCTCGGTCGTCGTGAGCGCCGACGAAGCGCGCAAGGACCCCGAGCTGGTCGCCCTCGGCGAGCGGCTCCGGATCCTCTACGGCACCGGCGCCCGCATCCGGAGCGGCGCGAGGTCGGAGGGAGGGACGAGGCTGGTGGTGGAGCTGCCGCGCGCGGCGGGGGTCCAACGCGAAGCGGGGTAGGAGGGGAAGCAGGGGAGGGCAGGGGAGAGCAGGAGAGAGCAGGGGAGAGCAGGGGAGAGGTCGCTGACGCGGTAGACATCCGACGACGACAGGACTCCGCGCCTGCGCCATCTCATCGGTTCTCTCCGCATTCCCCCCACTCCAATCACGGAGTCGGGTGAAGAAGTCCGAAGCGGGCGAGGAGGGATGAGGCTCCGAGAGCGAC
>JAUIEL010000677.1 GCA_030428825.1 bacterium | reverse complement strand
TTGGACGAGCGCGACGGAGCGGTACCGCTTCGACTGCAGCAAGCTCGACCAGTGGGAGATCGTCTTCGACCACGCGCAGTCGCTCGGCATCCACCTCCACCTCGTCCTCCAGGAGGGGGAGAACCACGGGCTGCTCGACGGCGGCTTCCTCGGAATCCAGCGGAAGGTCTTCTATCGAGAGATGGTCGCCCGCTTCTCGCACCACCTCGCGCTGACGTGGGGGCTGGGCGAGGAGATGCCGGCGCCGATCTCCATGACGCAGCTGTTCGCGAACCGCATCCGCACGATCGACCCGTGGAACCACCCGATCTCGGTGCACCACGCGCACAACACCGACGTGGCGACGCTGTCGGGGCTCCTGGGGCACCCGACCATCGAGGTGGCGTCGCTGAACGCCGCGAAGGCCCAGGTCGTCGGCGCCGAGGTCGAGGAGTGGGTCGAGGCGTCGGCGCAGAGCGGGCGGGAGTGGGTCGTCGGGGCCGACGAGTTCGGCCCGCAGACCGAGGGGGTCGCTCCCGACGGGGTCGACCCGGCGCACGACCTGCCGCGGACCGAGGCGCTCTGGCCCGCGCTGCTCGCCGGCGCGGCGGGCGTGGAGTGGTACTTCGGCTACGGGTACATCCACAACGACCTCACCTGCGAGAACTTCCGGTCGCGGGAGAAGATGTTCCAGCAGACCGCGCTCGCGCTCGAGTTCTGGCGTGACGAGGTCGACTTCGAGACGCTCGAGGTCGCGAACGAGCGCGTGAGCGTGCCCGGCCGCGAGAACGGCCGCGCGTCGATCGGCTTCGGCGACGAGGGCGAGCTCGAGACGGTCGTGATCCAGCTCCCGACCGGGGGGGCCCCGTCGTTCGACTTCGGCGGCGACCCCGGCGTCTTCACCGTCGGATGGTTCGATCCGCGGAACGGCGGCGTGCTGCAGACCGGATCGGTCACCGACGTGATCGGTCCGGGGGTCCATGCGCTCGGCGTTCCTCCCGCGGCGTCGAACGAGGACTGGATCGTCCTCGTCGAGCGCGCGAACAAGTGGCTCCACTTCTACGGCCAGGGCGTCGCCGGCCAGGGCGGGGCCGTCCCCATCGTGTCGGGGACCGAGCCGAAGCTCGGCAACCCGGAGTTCGCGGTCGCCCTCTCGAGCGCCCTCCCGAACTCGATGGCGGCGCTCGTGGTCGGCGACAAGGCGATCTCCCAGCCGCTCTTCGGCGGCACGCTCCTCGCGAACCCCTGGATCGGCTGGGTCCTCCACTCGACCGACGCGAACGGCCAGGCGATCCAGCCGTTCCCGCTGCCGCTCGACACGAACCTCGCCGGCTCGCAGATCTACTTCCAGTGGCTGGTCGCCGACGCGGCGGCCCCCCAGGGAGTGGCGTTCACGAGAGGCATGAGAGCGGATCTGCACTGAACGCGTTCGGGGGGGCTTCGCGTTCGCCACGGCGAAGGCCGAGACGGGGAGGTGTCTCCGACCCGCTCACGTCCTCGCGCGATGCGCCCGGTGTGGTCTCCGCGAAGGGACGAGTCGCGCTGCGGGGTCGCTCTCGGAGAAGCCTCCCCGTCTCGGCCTTCGCCTCGCCCGCTCCGGACTCCCTCACCCGATTCCGTGGTAGGGGTAAGGGGGAGAGCGGAGAGGACTTGTGGGATCGCTGACGCGGATTGCCGACGTCGGTGAGGGGTCTCCGCGTCAGCGGCCTCTCCCCTGCTCTCTCCTGCTCTCCCTTGCTCTCCCGTGCTGCTTGCTATCATCCGGTTCCGTTCCTCCCGGACGTTCCCATGCCCTCCTCCGGCCCCGGTCTCCTCTCCTCGCTCGGTCTCGGCGTCGGTCGTGCGCTGCTGGGGCGGAAGTTCGGCGCGGGGATGGAGGAGATGAAGCGGGCGCAGTGGTTGTCGCCGGAGGAGCTGCGGGCGCGGACGGAGGGGCACCTGGGGACCTTGCTCGAGCGGGCGGCGCGGCACGTGCCGTTCTACCGGGAGGTGTACGGAGACCTCGGGCTGGCGCCGGGCGCGCTCCGGCGGATCGAGGACCTGCGGCGCCTGCCGGTGGTCGACAAGGCGGTCTATCGGTCGCGGCCGGAGGGGGCGTTCCTGGCGGAGGACCTGGGGGAGCACCGCCGGCTCCGGTACACGACGTCCGGGTCGACGGGCGAGCCGTTCCCGTTCCACCTCGATCGGCAGGCGATGCCGCTCGTCTTCGCGAGCCACCTCTACTACGACGACTGCTTCGGGATCGGGCCGTTCGACCGGTGCGTGCGCATCATGGCGCCTCCGGCCGACGAGCCGCCGTTCCCGCCGGGGACGCCGTGGTCGTTCCGCGTGAAGCAGCGGGTGTCGTCGCGGTTGCAATCGATGCACGAGCGGATGACCCTCCGCCGCTTCTCGATGTTCGACGTGACGCCGGAGAGCGTCGAGCGGATCCACGACGAGATCGAACGGTTCCGCGCCGACTACGTCATGGGGTACACGTCGACGTTGGCGATGATGGGGGACGAGCTCGCGCGGCGGGGGCGGACGCTCTCGCGGACGCTGAAGGGCGTGATCACGATCGCGGAGAACCTGACCGAAGACCGGAAGAAGGCGATCCGCGGGTTCTTCCGGGCGCCGATCGTCAACCGGTACGGACAGCGCGAGTTCAAGTACTGGTGCGCGCAGAGCTGCGAGGAGAGCTGCGACCGGTTCCACGTCAACACCGAGCTGGTCGTGTGGGAGGTCGTGCGGGACGACGGCGAACCGTGCCGGCCCGGAGAGGTCGGGCGCGTCGTCCTGACCAACCTCCACAACCACGTCATGCCGTTCGTCCGGTACGACACCAAGGACCTCGCGGCGCTCTCCGACGAGCCGTGTCCGTGCGGCCGAGGGTTCCCGGTCGTGGAGCGACTGCAGGGCCGGTCGCAGGAGCTGTTCACGAGCCCGTCGGGCCGGATGGTCAGTCCGGTCGCCCTCGGGCAGTACCTGTTCGTGACGCTCGGGTGGGTCGACGTCGTCCGGACCTACCAGCTCGTCCAGGAGGCGCCCGACGCGGCGCGGCTGAAGGTCGTCCCCGTCGCCGCCTTCGACGACGAGGCCCGCGAGCGGCTGCGTCTCGACATGAGGGAGCTCCTCGGGGAGGACGTCCGGGTCCGGGTCGAGCGAGTCGACGAGATCCCGCTCGAGCGTTCGGGGAAGCGGCCGGTGATCAAGAAGGAGGCGCCGGCGTGACCGACGTCCCTCCGCCTCCCGAACCGTCCTCCGCGCCGCCCGACGAGGGGGCGCCGGAAGGCGACCCGCCGGAGGCTCGCGCGCCGGCCGGCGGCTTCCTCGCCGCGCTCGTCGTGCTCTGCGCGCTGGTCTTCGCGGCCACGGTCCACCTGGCGCAGCAACGGGACGTCCTCGACACCTCCGACGAGGCCGGCTACTCCGAGCAGGCGGACGCGATCCTGGCCGGCGACGGGCTCACGGTCGGGTTCGTGCAGTTCCACCACACGGAGGGGTCGCCGGACATCGAGCACCCCGACGACCTCTACCCGCCGGGGACGGGGGCGCTCCTCGCGGTGGCGTATCGGTTCTTCGGCCGCTCCGAGGCGTCGGCGGCGCTCCCTTCGGCCCTGTTCCAGTGTCTGGTCCTCCCGCTGCTCGCGTTCCTGTTGGCGCGACGTCTCGGCGCGAGCGGACCGTTCGCGTTCGCCGCCGGCGGCGCGGCGCTGTTCGACATGGTGCTGCGGGAGGCCGCGTTCCGCGGGCTCGCCGACCTCC
>JAUIEL010000676.1 GCA_030428825.1 bacterium | reverse complement strand
GCCGCAGGAGGTGAGCAACCGCGTCGCCGGCGCCGGCGGCGACGACTTCGGCCGGGTCGACCTCGCCGGCGACCGGCCGGATGACGTGCGGTTCCTGACCGACCTACTCCGGCGGTGGCAGCAGGCGCACGCGGACGACCTCGGCGACACGTCGGCGATCCCGAACGAGATGGCGCGGAGGCTGCGCGCGCTCGGCTACACGAAGTGACGCCCCGCGCCGGCGGCGGCGGTCACTCTCCCCCTTCGTCCTTCGTCGCCGCGAGCGTCACCGCGGCCGTCTCGTCCGACCGGACCTCCGCGATGGCGCTCCCGGCGGGCGCGCGCGTCATCCCGGACTCGCCGAGGGAGAGGACCGTCAACGTGACGACGTGATCCCCGGGAGAGATCCCCTCGATCGCGATCGGCGCGTCCGCCTGCTCGCGGAGCACCATGCGTCCGAACACCCGTTCGCCGTCCCGTTCGACGGCGAGCTCGAACATCCGGTCCTCGGGCGACAGTCCCTCGATCGTCACCTCGATGCGCCCGGGAGGGTCGAGCTGGAACACGACGTGCGCCGTCGCGCCGGCCGCGACGACGACAGGGCGCGACGTCCGGCCGGCGTCCGCGACCGACGCCGCGACGACGAACCGCCCGGGGGGGAGCTCCGGGACGGCGAACGACCCGTCCGCCGCGATCGTGCCCCGACCGACCTCGGCGTCACCGGGATCCGCGCGGACGACGACGCTCCCGCCGAGCGGCGCGGTCCGACCGAGCACTCGGACCGATCCCTCGATCCGCCCGGTGACGACGTCGACGTCGACGCGCTCGACGCGGCCGCGGGAGACGGAGATCGTCCGCTCCGCCAGCGGGTGCGGGCTCCGGTCGCCCGTGACCGCGAGGACGTACGAACCGGACGGGACGCGCGTGATCTCGTACCGGCCCCGGTGACCGGTCCAGGCGACCCACGGCGAGACGCGGGCGGCCGCGTCCGTCTCGGCGGCGGGGCGGAGCCAGACGCGGCGGCTCTCGCGCGGGACGCCGTCGACGCGGACGCGCCCCGCGACGGCGCCGCCGAGCGCGCGGAGGTCGAGGTCGATCCGCGCGGTCTCGCCGGCGGAGACGGCGACCGTCGGGTGGGCCGCGCGGAGCGGCGCGAGCCTCTCCGCGAGCGAACCGCCGCGGAAGCTCCGGGCCGGCTCCGCGTGGACGTCGCCGGGGACGCACTCCCAGACGCCGGGCGCGAGGTCGTCGAACGCGAAGGCGCCGGCCGCGTCGGTCCGGGCGACGAGGGCCGGCGCGTCGGAGCGGGACAGGACGACCGGGAGGTCGTGGCGCGGCGCGCCGTCGAGGCCGCGGACCGAGCCGACGACGCGACCGGCGGCGGCGAGCGCGACCCGGAACGGGGCGTCCTCGCTCGTCGTCGGGGGGACGTCGATCGCCGCGATCCGGCGCGGCGCGAACGATCCCGCCTCGACCCGGAGGTGCTCGACGTCGGTCGGTCCGCGCGGGAGGAGGAACCGCCCCTCCGCGTCGGTGTCGACGTGCGCTCGCTCCCGGCCGGAGCCCTCCACCACCGGGACGCCGTGGAGGATGCGGAAGTCGGCGTCGTGCGGGGCGACGAGGCGGACGCGGGCGTTCGCGAGCGGCCTCCCGTCGTCGGCCCGGACGACGACGCCGTGGAGGCCGGCCGGCGTCGGGAGCGGGACGAGCGAAAGGACGATCGGACCGATCTCGAGGCGACCCGCCGGCTCGATCGGCGGCGACTCGATCGGTTCGTATCCCGTCGCGGCGGCGACGACGCGGCCCGTCCCCTCCGGCGGGGCCGGAACGCGATACCGGCCGGGGGCGCCGTCGGGTCGCGGGTTCGCGAAGAACCGTCGCGGGCCGGCCGGAGGGGCGTCCTCCCGCCACTCGCATCGGGTCAGCGCCACCGGCGCGCCGGATCGCGCGTCGACCGCGGTCACGAGGACGACCGGGAGGCGCGGGACGACGAGCTCGACGTCCGTCGCGGGCGCGGTCGCGACGATCGTCGCCGCCGCGCCGAACGCCGCCTCGACCACGCGGAGCTCCTGCGCCGCGCCGCGGGGGAGGCCGTCGACCACGAACGTCCCGTCGTCGCCGGTCCGGGCGGGACGAGGCCGCGCGCGTCGTCCGGCGTCTCTCGGCTGCGCGACGAGGGAGACGCGGGGGACGGGGACGCCGTGCTCGTCGACGACGCGGCCGGAGATCGACGCCGCGCGGGCGAGTTCGACCCGGACGTCGACCGTCTCTCCGGCGACGACGTCGACCCCGATCCCGCCGAAGGCGCCGAGCCCGACGTGCCCCTCGGCGGCGGCGCCGAGCCGGGCGCGCCCCGCGTCGAGCCCCTCGAGGACGAAGCGGCCGGCCCCGTCGGTCGTCGCGGGAGGGGTCGGCCCCGACGAGAGGAGTCCGACCGTGGCGCCGGCGAGCGGCCGGCCGAGGTCGTCGACGACCATTCCCTCGATCCGTCCGGCCGGGCCGAGGACGAACGTCCCGCCGTCGGTGGTGCGGCCCGACCACGACGGGTAGGTGCCGCGGCGGAGCGGCGCGCGGTCGCGGCGGTGCAGGAAGAGGGTGAAGCGCGCTCCGGCCGGGACGGCGTCGAGGCGGAACCGTCCCGCGGCGTCCGACGTGGCGGCCACCGCGTCGGCGTCGTCGGCGGGGGGGACGGGGGCGCCGGTGAACGGGTCGACGGTCGCCGGCCAGCGGACCCGGCGCTCCTCCCCCTCGCGGGCCACGACCGTGACGCCCGCGAGCGGGGCGCCGGTCTCGTCCTCGACGCGTCCGACGAGCGTGCCGGAGCCGGCGGGCGGCGTCGCGTCGTCGGCGACGACGGCCGCGCTCGCGCTCGGGTCGGTCTCGCCCGCGGAACGCTCCGGCGTCGCGGCGCCGGGCCCCGGCGGCTCGGGCGTCGTCGACCGCCGGGCCCGGTCGGTCGCGGCGCTCGACTCGACGCCGGCCCTCGGATTCGAGGCCGGGCCGTCGCCGAACCCGCTCCAGACGAACACCGCGGTCGCCCCGAGCGCGAGAAGGGCGGCGATCCACTTCACGGGCCGGTCTCCGGGTCGAGGGGGCTCGGTCGAGCGTACCTCCAAGTCCCCGGTGGGCAAGGGGATGGGGCATCTCGTTGACCGCGGCTCCCGGCCCGAATACGATGGAGGGAGCGGCGCCGGCCCTGCCCTGCTTCGTCCGAGAGTCCCTCTCGGCGCCGCGCGATCTCCCGACGAGGCGCTCCCTCGTCCCAACCCCTGAAAGCCCTGACACAACCCATGGTTCGACTCTCCATCGCGGCGTTCACCGCGGGTGCGAGCCTCTTCCTCGCCACCGCCTCCGCTCAGACTCCCCTCACCACCGAGCTCGTCGTCGGCGGCCTCTCCCGCCCGCTCTGGGTCGGCGCGGCCCCCGGGGACGCGGTCCGGCTGTTCGTGCTCGAGCAGAACCAGGCCGACATCCACGTCGTGCAGAACGGCGTCGTCACCGGAACCTTCCTCGATCTCACCGGAAAGGTGGCGACGGGCGGGAACGAGCAGGGCCTGCTCGGGATGGCGTTCCATCCGCAGTACCAGACGAACGGGTTCTTCTACGTGAACTACACGCGCTCCGGCGACGGGGCGACGATCGTCGAGCGGTACCAGGTCTCGGGCAACCCGGACGTCGCGAACGCGGCGTCGGGGACCACGATGCTCGGCCCGATCGCGCAGTTCGCGTCGAACCACAACGGCG
>JAUIEL010000675.1 GCA_030428825.1 bacterium | reverse complement strand
GTGAGGCTGTCCTCGTCGAACCGCATCAGGACCTCCCCTTCCTTCACCGACTCGCCCTCCTTGCGGAGCTCGGTGACGATGAGGTCGCCGCGGTACTCCTTCGGCTCCATGCGGATCTCGTCCTTGTCCTCGGCCGTGAAGACGCCGGCGAGCTCGACCTGGATCGAGAGGGCCTCCTTGGTGACCCGCGCGGTCAGGTCGTCGTCGGCGGCCCGATCGGGCGCGAAGGCGACGGGCGAGAGGAGAAAGGCGGCGGCGCAGAGGACGACTCCGGCGCGCATCGGCGAAGGCGACATCGAGAGGCTCCAGGTTCGCGGGGGAGGGGGAGAGCTCGGACGATCGGCAGCGTCGCCGTCGATCATACCGAGCGAGACCGGACCGCGAGGGGAGCGCCGGCGCGCGAAGCGAGCCGGCGGGTGAGTCGGACGACGGCCCTCGCGAGGAGCGTTCGGGAGTGGCTCTCGGAGACGCCGAGGCGCCGCGCGATCTCGGAGTGCGGAAGCCGCTCGATCCGCGCCAGGCGGAGGACCTCGCGATCGCGCGAGGGGAGCTCGGCCAGCGCGCCGAGCACGCGGTCGACCTCCTCGCGTCCGGCGGCGTCCCGGCTGGGGGTCGACGACGGGGCGACCGGCTCGGTCGCGGCGCCGGGCTCGCGGCCGTCGCCGCGCTTCGCGCACCGATGGTATCGGTATCGGTCCCGGACCTTCCGCAGGGCCGTGGCGTAGAGCCAGCGCCGGAACGCGTCCTCGTCGTCGAACGAGCGGGCGTCGCCGCGTTCGAGGACCTCGCGGCAGATCGACTGCGCGAGATCCTCCGGGGACTCCCGCCCGAGGAGGAGCGGGCCGGCGCGGCGCGCGAGGTACGGCACGAGGGCGCCGGCGTGCGCCGTCAGGAGGTCGGCGAGGTCCTCCTCGTCGCGGGGGGCGTCGGGACCGCGGTGGGGAAGAGAGGCCCGAGGGAGGTTCATTCGTCGGGCCCCAGGAGGGCGTCGAGGCGGCGGCGCATCTCCTCGAACTCCGGCGCTTCGCGCGGCAGGTCGGCGCGAAGACGGACGGCGAGCGGGCGCGCCTCCTCCACGCGGTCCTGATCGAGGAGGAGGCGGACGAGGTTGTGGAGGATCGACGTCGACATCGGCGCGTGCGGTCCGTACTCGAGTTCGATCCGGGCGAGTCCGCGGCGATAGAAGCGCTCCGCCTCGCCGAGGCGACCGAGCCGCTCCACGACGATGCCGAGGTGCGCCTCGACCCACGCGACGGCGACGTCCTCCTCGCCGAGCCGTTCGCGGAGCGCGGCCGCCATCCGCGAGAGCTTCTCCTCGCCGTCCTCCCCGCGTCCGAGCTCCGACTCCAGGCAGGCGAGCTGCGGGACGAAGTCGGCGAGCGCCGGGTGCGCCCAGCCGAGCGCATCGACGTACGGATCGAGGATCTCCGCCCATGTGGACGCCGCGTCCTCGTACCGTCCCGCCGCGAGACGGCATTCGCCGAGGGCGCGGACGGCCTCGAGCGTGAAGATGTGCCGCGGGCCGTAGACGGGCGAGCTGCGCCCGGCCTCGACCGCCCGTTCGATGGCCCGCTCGGCCTCGTCGAGGCGCCCCTGTTCGAGGTAGACGCCGGCGAGGTTCGTCAGGACCCTGGGGTGCGGGGCCGCGCCGCGCGCGGCGTCCGCTTCGAGCGCGCGGAGGTTCAGCCGCTCGGCCTCGCCGAGGCGGCCCTCGCGGTAGTGGATCAGCGCGAGGTTCGCGCGGATGTTCGCGGTCGACGCGTGCTCCTCGCCGAGGTGGGTCTCCGCGTCGACGAGCGCCGCCTCGAGCATGCGCAGCCCCTCCTCCGTCCGGCCGAGGTCGTCGAGCGCCCCGCCGAGCGTCGAGCGAGCGGCGCACGTCATCTCGTGGTCGGTCGCGACGCCCAGGGCGCGCCGGAGCACGTCGACGGCGGCGTCGGGGTGGCCGAGCGAGGCGTAGGCGTTCCCGATCCAGAGGAGGACGCGCGAGCGCGTCTCGACGTCGCTGACCTCGTCGTCGACCGTCGCGGCGCCGCGGTCGAGCAGCTCGCGCGCGGTCAGCGCGTGCCCCTCGGCCGACTCGGTCGGGTCGATCGCCCGGAACAGGTCGACGAGGAACTCCTGCGCCTCCGTCGCGGCCCGGGTGCGCCGCTCGGCGGTCTCGCGCGCGACCCGGATCGATTCGTTCTTCCGGGCGAGGACGAAGGCGGCGGTCGTCGAACCGGCGACGGCGAGCGCCACCGCGGCGAGGAGGGTGGCGGCGAGGGCGCGGTTTCGCGCGATCCACTTTCGCAGCTCGACGACGGGGCCGGTGCGGTGCGCCTCGACGACGCGGTCCTCCAGGAACGCGCGGAGGTCGCGGGCGAGCGCGATCATCGAGTCGTACCGGCGCTCGGGACGGCGGGCCATCGCCTTCTCGCAGATCGCGATCAGCTCGGGAGGTTGCCGGGGGGCGAGGCGACCCGCGGGCGTCGGCGCCTCGTCCCGCGCTCGGGTCCAGACCGAGTCGGCGCCTTCGTCGGCCGCGACGTCCGAGAACGGCGGGATGCCGGTCAGGAGGTGGTAGAGGAGGGCGCCCATCGCGTAGACGTCCGAGTGGGGTCCGACCGCCTCGTGGTCGCCGGCGGCCTGCTCGGGAGGCATGTAGGCGGGAGTGCCGAGGACGTCGCCGTCCCGCGTCACGAGCGGCGACTCGTCCGAGGGGCCGGCGGGGGCGGGGTCGAGCCGGGCGGCCTCCTTCAGACGCGCGAGTCCCCAGTCCATGACGAACGCCTCTCCGAACCGTCCGACCATGACGTTCGCGGGCTTGAGGTCGCGGTGGACCACTCCCTTGTCGTGCGCGTAGGCGACCGCCTCGCACGCGCGGAGGAGCACGCCGAGCGCCCGGACCAGCGTCCAGTCGTCCGCGCCCCGGTTCACCCGTTCGAAGATCGCGGCGAGGTCGGTCCCCTCGACCCGCTGCATCGTGAAGTAGAGGCGCCCGTCCGGATCGACGCCGAGCTCGTGCACCGGCACGATCCCCGGGTGCTCGAGGCGTCCGGTGATCCGCGCCTCCTCGAGGAACCGCGTGCGGGCGCGCGCGCGGGCCTCGGCGTCGATCGCGAGGTCGCGAATCGTCTTCATGGCGAGGTGCCGTCGGAGGTGCTCGTCCCAGACCGAGCGCACGACTCCCATGCCGCCGCGGCCGAGCTCCTCTCCGAATGTGTACCGATCGAACGCGGCGCGCCGGGCCTCGAGAGCGTCCGAGTGCGGGGCGGCCGCGGAGGGAGTGGTCCGATCGAGCGCGGCGTCGACGTCGCTCCAGGCGGCGTGGAGGACGCGGAGTTCGTCCGCGAGCGCCGGATGGCGTGCGCAGAGCGAGTCGAGATTGACACGGTCGCCCTGTTCGCGGGCGAGGAGGAAGCCCTCGAAGACGGCGTCCGCGCTCTCGGGGGGCGGGGGGGACGAGTCCACGGTCCGGATCATACGTGTCGCCGAGAGCCCGCAGGGGACCGTCCCGCTCCGGCGGCCCGTCCGTCGTTCCTCGAGAGGGTCGGCGGGTTCTCCGAAACCGGACCCGGACGAGAACGTCCTCCTCGTATGGCGAGGCACCGACGCGACTTCGACGCACCGTGGAAGATGGCGCTCGAGCGGTTCTTCGAGGCGTTCGTCGCGCTCGTCGATCCCGAGCTGCACGAGGCCGTCGACTGGTCGAAGGGGATCGAGTTCAAGGAGACGGAACTCCGCCGGA
>JAUIEL010000674.1 GCA_030428825.1 bacterium | reverse complement strand
CCGGTACCATCCGACGTCCGACGTGCGACGCGCGGGAAGAGATCTCGGGGAGATCACCGTGAAGGGAATCGACCGGCTGAACGACGACCTCGTCGCCGCGGCGGCGCGCGGCTCCGGGGACCACGTCGACGCGCTCCTCGAGCGGTTCCGCCCCTGGGTGGCGTCCGCCGTCCTCGGGCACCTCTTCGCGGGGCGGCGCCGTCTCGAGACGGTCGCCGACCTGACGCAGGAGACGCTCGCCGCCGTCGCCCGCGGTCTGCCGAAGCTGAACGATCCGACGGAATCCGGTTTGCGACGTTACACCTCGGCGGTGATCCGCAACCTCGTCCTCGGGCACGCGGACCGAGAGAGCCGGCGGCCGGCCGCGATCGCGCCGGCCGACCGACGGCGCGACGGCGTCACCGCCGACCGCTGTCTCGACGCGTTGCTCGCGACGACCGGCGCCGGCCCGGCGACCCTGACGGAGCGCCGCGAGCGGATCGAGGCGCTCCGTGGGCGGATGGCGACGCTCTCGGAGACGTCGCGGGAGATCCTGAGGCTCGTGATCTTCGAACAGCGGACGACGACCGAGGCGGCCCGGGAGCTCGGGATCGAGCGCTCGACGGCCGGCATGCGATTCGTACGAGCGATGGAGCAGCTCCGCGGGAGCGGAGGCGGGACGATGGAAGCCTGAACGAGGTCGGCCGGTCGGCGGACGGCGACCCGGAGGGGAGACGGGATGAACCGGATGGATCCGCGCGACCTCGACGCGATGGACGCCGCGCTCGGCGAGCTGTGGAGAGGCGACGGGGATCCGTTGAACCGGCTCTTCGGCGGGGACCGAACGCTGTTCGGCGACCTCGCGAAGCTGCTCGACCCGCTCGAGCTCCCGGCCGGCACGACGATCGGCGCGTACACGATCGTCCGTCGCATCGACGCCGGCGGCATGGGGATCGTCTACGAGGCGGAGCAGGCCGACCCGCGGCGCCGCGTCGCGCTGAAGCTCGCGCGGGCCGATCGACTCGACGAGCGCGCGCGCCGTCGGTTCGAGGTCGAGAAGGAGGTACTCGGACGGCTCCAGCACCCGGCGATCGCCCGGATCCTCGAGGGAGGCGTCGTGTCCGGCCCCCGCGAGGACGTCCCGTACCTCGTGCTCGAGTGGGTCGAGGGGATGCCGCTGACGCGGTACGCGGCCGCGCACGCCCTCTCGACGCCGAAGCGGGTCGGGCTGGTGGCGGACGTCGCGGCGGCGATCGCGCACGCCCACCGCCGGAACGTCCTGCACCGCGACCTGAAGCCGTCGAACGTCCTCGTCACCGAATCGGGGAGGCCCGTCGTCCTCGACTTCGGCGTCGCGCGGCTCCTCGAGGGGGCCGAGCGCTCGACGGTCCGCACGGACACGGGAGACCTCGTCGGGACGATCCTGTACATGAGCCCGGAGCAGCTCCGCGGCGATCCGTCGATCGACTTCCGGTCGGACGTCTACGCGCTCGGCGTGCTCCTGTTCGAGCTGCTGAGCGGGCGGCTGCCGTTCGAGGGCGGCGGCGCGCCGCTCCCCGAGGTGGTGCGCCGGATCCACGAGCGGCCCGCGCCGCGGCTGCGGGACGTCGCCGACCGGCCGATCCCTCCGGACCTCGAGGCGGTCGTCGGAAAGTGCCTCGCCGACGATCGCGGCGACCGGTACGAGTCGTCGGCCGCGCTGGAGGCGGACCTCCGCCGTCACCTCCGCGGGGAGAGGGTGACCGCGCGGCGCCCTTCGGCCTTCGAACTCCTCCGGCGCGCGGCGCGACGGCACCGCGCTCTGGCGACGGCGATCTCCCTCGCGTTCGTGTCGCTGGTCGGCGGGATCGTCGTGTCGACGCGGTTCGCGCTGGAGCGGGACCGCGAGGCGAGGGCCGCGGTTTCGACGCGGACGTTCCTCGAACGGATGATCGCGTCAGTCGACCTCGCCGCCGGCGGGAGCCGCGACGTGACGCTGCGGGAGGTGCTCGATCGGGAACGCGCGCGCATCGGCGAGGCGTTCGCGGACGAGCCGGCGCTCGAGGCGTACCTCCGCAATCTGGTCGGCAAGACCCTCGCCACGCTCGGCGAGAGCGCGGCGGCGGCGGAGGAGCTGGAGCTCGCCCTGGCGCGGCTTCCGCCCGGCGCTTCGCCGGAGGTCCGGTGCGCCGCCCTGTCGAACCTCTCCCAGACTCGCCTCAACACCGGGGAGATCGATCGTGCGCTCCGACTCAGCCGAGAGGCGGTCGACATCGCCACCGTCGCGTTCGGTCCGGAGCACTCGAACCTGCGAAGTCTCCGGGCGGAGTTCGGCGTCGCCCTGCTCCACGCCGGGAGGGCGGAGGAGGCCGAGGCCGTCCTCGCGTCCGCGCTCGACCTCCACGAGGCCCTCGGGCCGGAAGGCCGCCACGACGGCACGCCCACCGACCCGGCGCCGTTGGCGTTCCAGCCGGCGCTCTGCCTCTCGGCTCTCGCCATGGCGACGTCCGACCTGGGTAGGAACGAGGACGCGGAGCGGGTGCTGGAGGTCGTGCTCGACGACCTGGTTCAGAGCCTCGGTCCGAACCACGCCGACACGGTCGGCGTGCGAGTCTCGCACGTCAGCGTCCTCCTTCAGCGGGGACGCTATCGGACGGCGCTGAAGGCGGCGAAGGACGTCGCCGAGGCGGCGCTCGCCGTGCTCGGGCCACGGCACTCCACGACACAGCGCGCTCACATGCTCCTGGCGCACTGTCACCGCAAGCGCGCGCGACACGACGAAGCCGAAGCGGCGCTGAGGACGATCCTCGACACATCCGAGCGAGCCCCCCGAGTCGAACTCCGAGCGCGAGGACTCCTGGCGCAACTCGCCGGGGACCGCGGCGAAATCGTCGAGAGCCGGCGCGAGCAGCGAGCGGTCGTCGACGAGGCCGCGGCGCTCCTCGGCGCCGATCACCCGGATCTCGTGCGGTACTCCGCGGATCTCGCGACCGCGATGGCGGCGTGCGGAGAGTACGGCGATGCCGAGAAGCTCCTTCGGAGAGCGGCGGCCGACCTGGAGCGGATCTTCGATCGACTCCATCCCAGCACTCTCGACGTCCGGACCAACCTCGCCGTCGTTCGGGCGAAGCAAGGCCACGCGCATGAGGCCATGGACGACCTGCGCACCCTCATCGAGGAGAGCCGGGACCGAGGCGATCCCTCGCACCCTCGAGTCCTTCACGTGGAGACCTGTCTCGCCACCGTGGAGAAATACTCCGGCCGGCTGCGCGACCCGGTCGGCGCATGGACGGAGCTCTCCTCGCGGTCGGCTCGCCTCCACGGTCCGACTCATCCGGAGACGTCGTACGCCCGGGGCATGCTCGCCGATGCGCTCGAGAGCGCCGACCGGCTGGCCGAGGCGGAGCGACTCCGGCGCGAGCTGATCGATCTCCACGTGGAGTTCCACGGGGAGCGGCATCCGACGGTCCGTCGGCATCGCGCCGCCCTGGCGGAGACGCTCCGGCGCGCGGGGCGCCTGGACGAGGCGGATGCCCTGTCCCGAGAGGCGGTCGAAGGTCTCGAGGCGGCGCTCGGCGCCGACCATCCCGACGTCCTCGCGCTTCGTGTGAACCGGTCCGTCCTGCTCGGCGACCTCGGCCAGATCGATCGGCAGGTCGCGCTGCTGCGGCGGTGCGTCGAGGACCTCGGTCGGAAGCTCGGCGCCGGCCACCCGCAGACGATCACCGCGCGCTCGAACCTCGGCAACGCCCTCGGCCGGGCCGGGAGGATC
>JAUIEL010000673.1 GCA_030428825.1 bacterium | reverse complement strand
CGGCCGGACCGCGGAGGCGGAGGCGGTCTATCGCGACGTGCTCGAGCGGATCCGCCGCGTCTTCGGAGCGGGCCACCCGCAGACGACCTTCGCCGAGGAGGGGCTCGCCGAGCACCTCCTCCGCCGTCGCCGCCTCGACGAGGCGGAGTCGCTCCTGCTCGACGGCCTCGACGCGATTCGCACCGCCGACGCGCGCGCGCGGCGCTGGAACTCGCTCGCCGTGCTGTACGGCGCGCAGGGGCGCCTCGCGGAGGCGGAGGAGTGCGCCGCGCGCTCCGTCGAAGCCGCCCGGGTGCGACACGGCGACGGATCCGAACCGCTCCGGATCGCGCGCGACAACCACGCCTCCGTGCTCGCCCGGCTCGGCCGTCACGAGGAGGCGCTCGCCATCTACGCCGACACCCTCCCGGCCTGGCGGCGCGCGCTGCGGGACGTCCCGGCCGGCCTGATCCAGCCGCTCAACCTCCAGGCGAACTGCCTCGCCTTCATGGATCGGTGGGCGGAGGCCGAACCGCTCTACCGGGAGGCGGTCGCCCTCTCCCGGTCGGCGCTCGCGGACGGAGCGCCGCTCGCCGCGGCGTCGATCTCGGGGTTCGGCGTCTGCCTCGCGCGGCTCGGGCGCCTCGACGAGGCCGAGGCCCGGCTCCGCGAGGCGGAGTCGATCTGGAGCGCGCTCGGGGACGCCTACGACGACCGGCGGGCGGCCGTCCGGCGGGAGCTCGACCGGATCACGCCGGCGCGGTAGGGGTTCGACCCTCCCGCTCCTCCCAGACGACCTTCCCCCCCACGAACGTCTTCACCACCCGCCCCGGGAACTCGAAGCCGACCCACGGCGAGAGCTTCGCCTTCGACTCGAAGTCGGCCTCGGTCGGGGTCCACGGGCGCGAGTCGTCGACCAGGACGAGGTCCGCGTCCCTCCCCGCCGCGATCTCCCCCTTCCGCTCGATGCCGTACAGGCGGGCCGGCGCGCGGCACGCCCGCTCGACCAGCGTGTCGAGCGTCAGGACCCCCTCCTTCACGAGGTGGAGGAGGACGGGGAGGAAGACGTCGACGCCGGAGAGGCCGGACGGGTTGGTCTCGAACGGCGCCCGCTTCTCCTCGGGGAGGTGCGGCGCGTGGTCGGTCTCGATCACGTCGAGCGTCCCGTCGCGGAGCCCCTCGCGCAGGCGGTCGCGGTCGGCCGCCGACTTGATCGACGGGTTGCACTTCAGCAGCCCCCCGACGCGCGCCGTGTCGTCCTCGGTGAAGACGACGTAGTGCGGGCAGGTCGCGGCGGTGACCGGGAGGCCGCGCGCCTTCGCGTCGGCGACCGCGTCGACGGCGCCGGCGGACGAGAGGTGGAACAGGTGGATGCGGCAGCCGGTCCGCTCGCAGAGGCGGATCGCCCGTTCGACCGCCTTCACCTCCGCCGCCGCCGAGCGCGCCTTGCTCCAGCCCGCGGCGCCGGCGCGGGCGTGCGCCTCGATCCCCGCGTCGATCATCGCGCGATCCTCGGCGTGGATCACCGCCAGCGAGCCGATCCGCGCGATCTCCTCGAGGAGGAGCGAGAGCATCACGTCGGTGTCGACCCCCTCGTCGCCGTGCGACGGCGCGAGGAAGATCTTGAACCCGAAGACGAGGTCGGCGAACTCGGAGAGGCGTCCCTGGGAGGCGCGGTTCGCCGAGCCGTACACCCCGACGTTCACGCGCGACTTCGGCCGGACGAGGGCGAGCTTCGCCTCGACGGCCTCGCGCGAGATCATCAACGGGGCGTTGTTCTGGATCTCGATCGCGGTCGTCACGCCGCCGTGCGCGGCCGCGGCGGTCCCGGTCGCGAAGTCCTCCTTCTCCTCCTTGCCGGGCTCGCGGAAGTGGACGTGGTCGTCGATCAGCCCGGGGAGGAGGAGCGCGCCGTCCGCCTCGTGCTCGACCATCGCCGGCGCCACCTCCTCGGCGACCTCGGTCACCTCCCCGCCGTCGAGGCCGACCTCGACCGCGCGGAGGCCGTCGTTCAGGAGGACGCGTGCGCCTCGGATCGCGATCTCGTGCATGGGGCTCCCGGGCGCGCTACAGCGCGCGGACGACGACGAGCGTGAGGTCGTCGTCGGGCGGCTCGCCGCCGGTGTATTCGAGCACGGCCTCGTGGACGGCGCGGATGCACTCCTTCGCCGGCCGCTCGCCGTGCTTCCTCGCCGCCTCCTGCAGGCGGTCCTTCCCGAAGAAGTCGTCGCCGCGACGCGCCTCGAGGATGCCGTCGGTCGCGAGGAGGAGCATCTCCCCGGGCGCGAACGTGATCGGCCCCTTCACCTCGTAGCCGCCGCCGCCGTCGATCCCGAGCGCGACGCCCGTCCGCTCGAGCTCGATCGCCTTCCCGCCCTCGCGCTTCAGGAGGGCCGGCGCGTTCTGTCCGGCGTTCGCGTAGACGAACGACTTCTCCCGCGGGTCGAGGACCGCGACGAAGAGCGACATGAAGATCGCGCCGTCGGTGTCCGCCTCGAACCGCTTGTTCATCCGGTCGAGGACGTCGGAGAGGTCGAACGGCCCGTCGGTCAGCGAGTGGAGCATGGAGCGGGCGCTCGACATCAGGAGCGCCGGGCCGATGCCGTGCCCGGCGACGTCGCCGATCGCGACGATCCACCGGCCGTCCCGCAGCGGGATGAAGTCGTAGTAGTCGCCGAGCGCCTCCTCGGCCGGGAGCGACCACCCGGCGAGGTCGAATCCGTCGATCGAGGCGGGGTCGTTCGGCAGCAGCCCCTCCTGGATCGTGCGGGCGATCTTCACCTGCTCCTTCACGCGCTCGGTGGCGAGGATCTCGCGGATCAGCCGGGCGTTCTCGACCGCGACCGCCAGCGCGCCGGCGAGCGCGTCGAAGAACCGCAGGTCGCCCCGGTCGAATTCGCGCTGGGTCGCCCGCGAGTCGACGTAGATCACGCCGAGCCGCCGGTCCTTGACGCGGAGCGTGGTGCACATCACCGACGTCAGCTTCATGTCGACGATCGACTGGGAGAGGTCGACCGCCTCGGACTGGGAGGAGGAGACCTTCCACGTCTTCGACTCGCCGGTCCGGCAGACGTCGCGCACCACGGTCGTCGAGTACTGGATCGGGGACCGGAGGTCGACCCCGCGGTGGTCGCGCGCCACCTGGATCCGCGGCTGCTCCGGGTCGCCGTCCTCGAACAGGAAGAGGATCCCCCGCTCGGCCTTCACCACCCCGATCGCGTTGTCGACGATCGAGGTGAGGACCTCCTTGTGGTCGACGGTCGAGATCAGCTCGGCGATCGTGTCGAGGAGGATCCGGACCTTCTGGGAGTCGATCCGGTCGTCGCCGGTCAGGACCTGCGTCGGATCCCCGATCCCGGGCGACCGCCGCAGGGACGTCCGTTCACGCTTGTCGTTCTTGCCGCGTCCGAACCAGCCCAAGGAAAGGCACGCTCCACACGGGGTCGGGGAGGGGATCCGGGGCGATCGTATCGGCGGAGTCGGGGCGTCACAAGCGCGGGGCTCCGCTTGACGCTCCCCCGGCGGAGCGTCAGAATCACCTTTCCGGCCGCACGTTCCGTTCGGACGGAGTGACCGGTCGGAGGCCCGGAACGGTGCCGGCCGCACGAACCGAGGCGCGGAGACACGATGAAGATCGAACGGGAGATCAACGGCGACGTCGCCGTCCTGGGCATGCGCGGCGAGTTCGACTCGTTCGTGGTGAACTCCTTCCTGGAGGAGGTCGAGTCGCTGGCGGCGAACGGCATCCGGAGCATCGTGCTCGACATG
>JAUIEL010000672.1 GCA_030428825.1 bacterium | reverse complement strand
TGGACCCCTCGACGATCGTCACCGCCCGGACGCGGCCTGCCGCGTCGAAGGCGCGGCGGTGCTCGGTGTCGGGCCGACCCTCGCGCGCCGGAGAGCGCCACGTCCGGGCGTCGCGACCGACAGCGGCACCAACGCGGGGACCGCGTCGCTGGTCCTCGGCGGCCCCGCGCTCGCGCCGACGTCCTCGCCGAGCTGGAGCGTCGACGGGGACGCGAAGGACGGCCGGCTCGGCTCGTCGCTCGACTCCGCCGGCGACGTGAACGGGGACGGCTACGACGACGTGCTGATCGGCGCGCACCAGGCCGGCGGCGACGCGCGGGGGCGGGTCTCCCTGTACCTCGGGTCGCCGTCGGGGCTCACGGAGCAGCCGGCGTGGGAGCGGGAGGGGACCCAGGACGAGGAGTGGTTCGGGAAGGCGGTGGCCGGCCTCGGCGACGTGAACGGCGACGGGTACGACGACGTCGCGATCGGGGCGCCCGGCTTCGACGACGAGACCGCCGACGAGGGGCGCGTCGTGGTCTACCTCGGGTCGGAGACCGGCCTCGGCGCGAACCCCGCCTGGACGGCGGTCGGCCTGGCGGAACAGGACGGCTTCGGGGAGGCGGTCGCGCGGGCCGGGGACGTGAACGGCGACGGTCTGGCCGACCTCCTCGTCGGCGCGCCGGTCGCCGGAGTCGGCGGGACCGCCTCGCTCTTCCTCGGCACGCTCGGCGGGCTCGCGTCGACGCCGGCGTGGCACGTCGACATGCCGCAGACGGGCGCCGCGTACGGGAACGCGCTCGCGGGCGGGTTCGACGTGAACGGAGACGGGTACGCGGACTTCGCGGTCGGCGCCCCGTCGTTCACCGACAGCCTGCCCGACGAGGGCGCCGCGTTCCTCTACCTCGGCGGGCCGGCACCGTCGACGAGCGCGAGCTGGCAGACGTCGGGCGGCGTCGCCCAGGGAGGGTTCGGCGAGTCGTTGGCGTTCGGCGACCCGGACGGCGACCTGTTCGCCGACCTCCTCGTCGGGGCCCCGAACATGACGAGCGGAGTCGCCGCCGGCGACGGGCTCGCGATCCTCCACCCGGCGAACGGCCACTTCGGCGTCCCGCTCCGGCTCCGACAGCGGAGCCCGTCCGGGCCGGACCTCGTCGCGGCGGGGAACGGGCTGGCCGCCGACGGATTCGAGATCGCGCTCGATCCTCACTCGCCCTTCGGCCGCGCGCGGGTCCGGATGGCGGTCGAGGCCCGCCCCGTCGGATCGCCGTTCGGCGGGCCGGGCGACTGGGCGGGGGGCGAGGGGGCGTGGGTCGGGTCGAACGCGACCACGACGGCCGCGTACGTCTCCGGGCTCGGCACCGGCGGGATGCACTGGCGGACGCGGATCGAGCACGACCCGGTCACGACCCCCTGGCTCCCGGCGACCCGTTGGCTCGGCCTCGCGGGGACGGGTCCCGACGAGCGGCACCTCCGTCTGCTCGACGATCCGGTCGCGTCGTTCGTCCCCGGCGACGCGCTCCTTGTGGCGTTCTCGAGCCCCGGCGAGGTCCGCGACGCGAGGTTCGCCGCCCTGGAGGGGACGACCCTGAGGCTCTCGTTCCCGCAGACGAAGAGCGATCGGCGCGAGCTGGTCCTCGTGATCGCCCCGAGCGGCGCGGTCGACGCGTCGTGGCTCGTCGAACATCAGAAGAAGAAGGCGACCAAGGTGAAGGCGAAGCTCACCGAGACCGGGCTCCACATGCTGCGGGTCGTCGCGATCGAGGGCGGCGGATCGGACCTCGTGATCGAGACCGACCGCAAGCTCCCCGCCGCCGCCCGAGCGAAGAAGGGGACGCTGAAGGCCACGCCGCCGGCGACGACCGCGGCCCTCGAGGTCGCCGCCCTGCCGGGCGCGACCCTCGACGCCGTCCTCACCCCGAAGAAGCTGAGCGGACCGCTGACCCTCGTGTTCCGCACGCCGGCCGGAGCGACGCTCGACCTCGCGGCCGGCGGCTTCGTCCAGGACCGGCCGGACGGCGGCCTCGAGCTGACCGGCGTCCCGCTCGACGCGCTCGGCGCCTACGAGCTGGAGCTGGGCGGGTTCCTCGGCAAGAAGGAGAAGGTGAAGTTCGACCTCGCGCCCTCGCAGCCGACGGGGACGGCGACGGTCGTCGTCGACTGAGGCGCGGGTCGAGGCGGTCCGACGGTGGGTCCGAGCGTCGCTCGCTCCCGCGCCTCGACCGGCTCCGGCTCGACCCTCTCCCGTTCTCGACAGTCCTTCCCGGAGTCACGTAGAGTGCTGGCCGTCTTGGTCCGCGTCGCTGGTCCGGAGGAGTTCCCGATGTCCTTGGTCGCCTGGATGAACGAGATGGTGGGGCGGACGGTGCTCGTCGAGACGGACGACGACGAGTTCACGGGCGAGCTGGAGGCGATCACCGAGGAGCCGATGCTGGCCCTCCGGCTGAAGAGCGTGGTCACCTACGACGACGACGAGTTCGGGACGACGCTGATCGCCTGGAAGCCGGGCCACCGGATCAGTCTGGTCGAGGACGACGAGGACGACGAGGACGACTGACGACGTGGAGCGCGCGCGCGCTCAGTCGCCGAACGGGTACGGCTCCAGCTCCAGCGCCCACGGCTCGGGCACGACCAGCGCCTCGGCGTACCTCCTCGCGGGATCGAAGAAGAGGCGGCCGAGGTCGTCGTCGAACCCGAACCCGACGGCGAACGGGGAGATCCCCCGGTCGGGACCGAACGGACCGCTGAACCGATCCGCCTCGTGGTAGCGCGGGAGGTCGATCGAGAGGCGCGCGTCCCGGTACGGCACCGGACCGTCGAGCAGACGCCCCTCTCCGACGAGAGAGCCGTCCCGCAGCGCCGGCCAGAGTCCGACGAGCGTGGAGGCGAGCGCGTACGGGACGACCTCGACGTCGAGGGCCGGCTCGGCGACCGGCTCGCCGACGCGCGCCGGGCGGAAGAGGATGCCGTGGCCCTCGAACGCGAAGGCTCCGTCCGCGGCGAGCGCGACGTCCGCGCGCGGGTCGCCGATCGCGTGGATCCCGTGGCCGCCCGACTCGACGAACACCGCCGCGTGCGTCCCCTCCGGGTCGACGCGTCCGGCGTCGTCGACGAGGACCAGCGGGCCGCGCGGTTCGATCTCGCGCGCGCCGACCGCGACGTCGGGATGCGGATGCACCGCGCCGTCGTAGTGCGCCTGGGTGTAGAGGAGTTCGACCCGCCCGGTGCTCTTCCGGACCGCGACCTGCAGGTTCTCCCCGTCCCCCTCGTGCGTCAGGTGCACGCCGAGGTCGACGTGCGTCCAGTCGCGCGGGTGGAAGACGTGGTACGCAACGAACCAGTGCGTGGCGCTCTCGACGCACGCGTAGTGCACCGTCGGCACCAGCTCGTGGTGGGGGAACGTCTCCCAGTTGTTCTCGCCATCCAGGTCGCCGTCGAAGTCGACCCGGGCCGGCAGGTCCTGCCGCCCCTTCTCCGGGTGAACGGCCTTGTAGAGGAACGGCCCGTACCGCCGCGCGAGCTCCAGGTGCCCGTCCACCGGCAACGCCGCGTCGTTCCGCCTCAGCGGCTCGACCACGAGCGGCCCCCGACAGGCGTTCAGACCCACGACGAGCCCCGCCAGCGCGACCCCGGCCGCCGCCAACGACCGACGAACCCAACCGGCCAAGAAGCGTCACCTCCACCGCCCATCCTAATCCCCCGCTCTCTTCTCACTCCCCGGAACGCGGCAGCGACGCAAGGACGACCCTCGACCCTCCCGCGCTCTCCCCCCC
>JAUIEL010000671.1 GCA_030428825.1 bacterium | reverse complement strand
GATCGCGGTGTCGTTGACGTAGTATTGGAGGATCACGACGTCCGGATCGAGCGGCAACACGGACCGCTCGAGGTGGAGGCGCTCCTGCGGGGTGTCGTACGCGGAGACGCCGGCGTTGATCACCTCGACCGACGACGGTCCGCCGCGGTCGGCGAGGATCCGGCGAAGGTGGGCCGGCCACGTCTCCTCCTCCTCGACGCCGTGGCCGAACGTGTGCGAGTCGCCGAGGCAGGCCACCCGGATCGTCCCGGCCGGCTTGTTCGAGGGGACGCGCGGCCCGCGGAACCCGTCGGCGTTGACGCGCATGGTCACCACGTGGGGCGCCGCGCCCGGTCGGTCGCGGTACGTCACCCGCTGCGTCGCGCCGGGGCGGTTCTCGAACCGCAGCACCGGGTCGTCGACGCGCCGGAACGTCGTCCCCTCCGTCTCCGGCAGCGGCATCGCTCGGAGGTCGACGGCCCGTACGAGCCCCTCCGCGGCCAGCAGGCCCGCCGGCAGCGCCAGGGTCAGCACGACGGCGCGCCGGCGTCGCGCCGTGGTCCCCGCCTTCGTGTCCCTCATGCGGCGGATTCTACCCTCGAATCCGCCCGGAACGGGAAGGGGCGTCGGCCGTGGTCGGCCGACGCCCCTTCGCCGCGGGTGCCCGTCGCTCGGTCAGTGGTGGCCGGACTTCGGGACCAGGAGGTACGCCTCGACGGAGCGGGCGGGGATCGTCCCGGAGAGCGTGACCGGCTCCCACGCGCTCACCTCGCCGAGGTCGGTCTTCCGGGCCGGGGTCGTAGTCGAAGCAGTACGTCTGCGGTCCGCCGTTGAACGCGATGACCGACTGCATGCACTCCTGGGCGAGGCACGCCGCTTCGCTCGCCTCCATCGGGTCGAGGCAGTACTCCTCGAAGCACGCCGGGTCGAAGCCGAGGTCCTCCGCCTTCATGGTGGTGACCGGCTCGGTCGACTGCGCCTGCGCGGTGACGGTGTTCGCGAGGAGGAGGTTGTCGAGCGGGTCGGTCCAGTTCTGGATCATCACCAGCACCGAACCGTCGGCCGGGTCGCGCCACGCCGACGTGTAGAGCGCCGGCTGCTCGGTGCCGTACGGGATGGTCAGGAGCTGCAGCAGCGGACCGAGGAACGCGAGGTCGACCCGCGCCGTGTTCACCTCCGGGTCGCGGAGGCGCTCGCCGAACGTCACGTGCTCGATCACGTCCTGGTCCTTCAGGAGCGCGACCGAGGCGGCGACGTGATCGATGAACAGCCCCCAGATCGGGCTGGCGGCGATGTTGTCGAGCAGGCTGTCGTCGTTCAGGAGCGCGCCGGCGAACGGCGTGCGACCGAAGAAGAGGTCGGCCGCGTACGTCTGCCGCGACAGGAGCTGGAAGACGGCCGGCGGGAGCTTCTGGGTGTCGAAGTTCAGCGCCACGCCGAGCCGTCCGATCCGCGTGTACGGGTTGTACACCGTCTCGAACAGCGGGTAGTAGTCGACGGCGGTGCCGAGGGTGTTCTTCGTCCACTGCGACATCCCGAGCTCGACGGCGCCGATGTACGACTCGCTGACCGACTCGCTGGAGACGTAGAACTCCGGGTCGCTCACGACGTCCTTCACCGCTTCGATGATCTCGAGTCGGCGCTCGGTGTTGTCCGGGTCGGGCGTCGGGTGGCCGTGGTCGGGCGCGTAGCAGAGCTGCGGGGGGAGCACGTTCAGGATGTCGAGGTACTGGCCGCCCGCGCCGTAGGTGTCGATCTGCTGCGCGATCTGGACGATGTAGTCCATCGCGAACGGCGTCGAGAGGCAGACCTCGAACGTCGGCACGCCGGCCGAGTCGACTCCGAGCACGAGCTGGCCGTTCTGCCCGCGCACGCCGACCGCGTCGCCGAGGCTCGACGGGTCGTACCCCTGGACCGTCGGCTCGGCGCCGAACGAGATGATGTGCAGGTAGGTGTACGGCGAGAACTTCACGCCCAACGACGCCATCTGCTGCGCGATCGCGACGTACTCCGGAAGCGGGGCCCAGTCGCCGATGCGGACGTTGAACTGGCGGTCGTACCAGCCGTAGTTCTGCGGGACGATGTTCGGCGTGGCGAACAGCGTCGTCTGTTCGACGTGCCGGTCCGGCCACGGCGCCCACGACAGGAAGTCGGGGTCCGGGGAGAAGATCCCGAACATGTCCATGTCGCGGATCGTCGCCGAGAAGTCGCAGTCCTGGTTCATGCGACCGTTCGACGTCCACGGCTGATGCTTCGCCCAGCCCCGGTACCGCGTCGCCGCCGAGTGCCAGTCGTCGCCGGTCAGCCCCATCACCGTGTCGAACGGCTGGTCGTACGACGTCGTGGTGAAGCTGTTCGGAGGGACGGTCCGGACGGTGAAGCGGAGGCCGCCGTCCGGGGCGCCCTCCGGTACGAACGCCTTGTAGATCCCGTCGTCGTCGCGGGTCTGCATGTAGAACGACGGGTGCCACTCCGCGTCCGCCTCGGGGTAGAGGCAGAACCACTGCATGCTCCCGCGACCGGGGTGCGCGGTGAAGTCGCCGAGGATCGGGACGACCGGGTGCGTCGGCGCGTTCTTCATGACGACGCCGGTGCCGATCGGCCACGCGAGCGAGTCGGCCGGCGCCGCGTTCACCTCGACGATCGGGAAGTCGACGCCGTGGATCGAGTAGTCGTCCTTCGCCGGCCCTTCGAGGTCGGTGTAGAGGCGCGTCGAGACGAGGAACAGGTCGCCGCCCCAGCCGAGCTTCGCCTTCACCTTCAGCTCGAGACCCGCCGGGAGCGCCGGGTGCTCGATGTCCGTCCACTCGACGAAGAAGCCGCTCCAGGTGAACCAGGCGTGCACGTCGTACGTCGACGCGTCGGAGCCGATCGGCGTGACGGCGCCGGTCGCCCGGTTCCGGATGCGGAGCCGCCAGTCGAGCGACCGGACGGTCCCGGGGGTCGAGTCGCACTCTCCTCCCTGGCAGAGGTCGAGGAGGTCGCTCAGGAAGTCGAACGACGGGCCGGTCGCCGTCGCGGCGGTCATCACCGGGACGATCGTCACGCTCGGCGGGAGGGGCGCGGCGGCGGCGCGGTCGGAGATCGCGCCGGAGAACAAGGCGGTCAGAAAGATGGGGACGGTTGCGGCACGCAAAGGGGGATCCTCCTGGGGGAGAAGGGCGCGCACCGCGACAGACCGCGGCAGGCGCGCGGCTCGAACGGGGGACGTCTCGAACTCTCTTCTTCCCTGTGGCGGAGTTCGAGCGGGCAGGGCGTTCGGAGTTCACCAGACCCCGCGAGGACCGTCAATCCGGATTCGACGTCGGGAGACACGCGCGGACTCGGCGTTCCCGTCTCGACGAACGACGGAGATCCGAACCATGCGTCACGCTCATCTTCTCTTCACGCTCTCGCTCGGCCTCCTCGGCGCCGCTCATGCTCGCGCGCACGAGGTGCCCGATCCCGGGGTCGAAACTCTGTACAAGGAGACGGCGACCGGGAGCTACTCGAACGGCTTCGGCGACGCGGTCTACGAGTTCCCGGCCGGCGCGAAGTGGGAAGCGAAGGGGGCGCCGATCGTCGTCGTCCGGCATGGCAACGGCATGAGCCACACCTGGTACGGCCACCTGCTGGAGCACCTCGCGAAGAACGGCTTCATCGCGGCGAGCGTGAAGGGGGACGCGTCAGCGATTCTCGGACACGTCGCGACCCTGAAGTCGATCTTCGGCTCGAAGCCGGCGGTCCGGGTCGGCCTCCTCGGCCACTCGGTGGGCGGCGACACGGTCCTGCAGG
>JAUIEL010000670.1 GCA_030428825.1 bacterium | reverse complement strand
GCCGATCTGCTGAAACTCGACGTTCTCCTCTTCGATGCCGTCGTCACAAATCGCGACGTGAGCGCCCGCCCCCGACAACCCCTCGAACTTCGCGGGCGGAGGGCCCTTGTCGAGGTCGAGTCGCTGCACCCGGGCGGCATTCACCCACGCGTTCGCGAGCTCGCCGTGGAGCCGGACCTCGCCCTCCACCTGCTCGATCCACTGGACGTCCGGGTCGATCGCCAGCCGATCGATCGACGCCTCGTCGACGTCGACCTCGTAGCTCCGTCCGTCGCCGACCGGTTCGCCTCTCAGTCCGAGCGAGGCGAGGTTCTTGGCCGACTCCTCGGGCGTGATCGCGCTGCGGAACGCGACGACGACCCGGCTCGGGCCGTCCTTCTCCGCCGCCGCCCCCGCCGCCTCCCGGGCGACCTCCGCCAACGCCGGGCTCACCTTGTCATCCGGGATCACCGCCGTCCCCGCGCGCACGAGCGCGTCGAGCACGCCCCACGGCGTCGCGCCCCCCGCCGGCACCGCGGCGGAGTACGCGTCCTGTCCGAGGAACTCGAGCAGGTCGATCCCCGCCTCCCGCAACGTCCGGTGGTCCTCGGGCGCGACGTCCCGGCGGAACAGGAGGATCGCCAGCACGTGGTCGTGTTCCCCCTCCTTCAGCGCCTCGGTCAGCGGCGCGTCGAGCCCTCGATCGAGCTCGACCGTCCGCGAGTGGAGTTCGATCTTCACCGGCCCCTCGAGCGCCTCGGCCGAGCAGCCGAGCAGCAACCCGAGGGCCCACGTCCCCCTGCGAGCGCGCATCCGTCCCTCCGTCCCCGCCGGCACCCCGGCCCGGCGATCGTCCGGGGCTCATCACGGGGCGCGGGCGGATCCCTGTCAAGGGGAAGCCCCGGGCCGACCGCAGGCCGAAACCCGGGGATCCGGCGCGAGGGGCGCGAGACGCCGCTCTCGGGCGTTCCGCGGGTTTCGTGCTAATCTCTGGCCGATGGAGGTCCGCGAGCACGCCACCCTGCTGCTGAACCGCATGAGCCGGGGCGACCGGCAGGCGGCGGAGGAGCTCGGCCCGCTCCTGGAGACCGAGCTCGGCAAGCTCGCCCGCGGGCACCTCGGCCGCGAGGCGAAGCACCACACCCTCGACGCGACCGAGCTGGTCCACGAGGCGTTCGTCCGCCTGATCAGGACCGACGAGCAGGCGTACGAGAGCCGCCAGCAGTTCTTCGCGCTCGCCTCGCACGTCATGCGCTCGGTCCTCGTCGACCACGCCCGCGCGAAGGGCGCCCGCAAGCGGTCCGCGAGCGGCGTCCGCGTGACGCTCGCCCCGATCGCCGCCGCCGACACCTCCCCGCTCGACGTCCTCGCCGTCGACGAGGCGCTCTCCGCGCTCGCCGAGATGGACGAGGAGCTGGGGCGCATCGCCGAGCTCCGGCTGTTCGGCGGGCTCGACACCGACGAGATCGGCGAGGCGGTCGGACTGCCGCGCCGCACGGTGCAGCGCCGCTGGAAGGTGGCGAGCGCGTGGCTGTCGAAGCGACTCGTCGCGGAGTGACCCGGCGGTGAGCGACGACGACGCGCGCCGCGAGCTCCGCGCGCTGCAGATCCTCGAGGCGGCGCTCGAGAAGCCGACCGGGGAGCGGCTCGCGTTCGTCGACGGGGAGGCGGCCTCCGACGCGGCGCTCCGCGACGAGGTCCTGCGGCTGCTCGAGTTCGCGGGGGAGGACGAGGAGCTCGCGCCGTTCGTCGCCCCGAGCGCACCCTCGCCGGAGGTCGAGCGCACGATCGGTCCGTACCGTCTGAAGGCGCGCGTCGGCGCCGGCGGGATGGGCGAGGTCTGGCGGGCCGAGCGCGCGGACGGGGCGTTCCACCGCGAGGTCGCGGTGAAGCTCCTCCGGGCCGACGTCGGCGGCGACGAGCTGCTGGAGCGGTTCGCGCGCGAGCGCCAGGTGCAGGCCGCGCTGCAGCACCCGGGGATCGCGCAGCTCCTCGACGGCGGCGAGGACGAGCGCGGCGTCCCGTACCTCGTGCTCGAGTACGTCGACGGCCGCCCGATCGTCGAGCACTGCCGCCGCGCCAGGCTCGACGACCGGACGCGCCTCTCGCTCTTCCTCGACGTCTGCGCCGCCGTCGCCCACGCGCACGCCCGCGGCGTCGTCCACCGCGATCTGAAGCCGTCGAACATCCTGGTCGGCGAGGACGGCCGCCCGCGCCTCCTCGACTTCGGCATCGCGCGCGTGCTCGACCCGGAGATGATCGCCCCGGGGCTCGACGTGACGCAGGGGACGTTCCGGATGATGACCCCGGCGTACGCCTCGCCCGAACAGCTCCGCCTCGAGCCGGCCACCCCCGCGTCCGACCAGTACGCGCTCGGCGTGCTCCTGTACGAGCTCCTGACCGAACGCCTCCCGTTCGACCTGGAGGGGCGCTCGCCGGCGGAGATCGAGCGCGTCGTCACCGGCGAGGAGCCGAGCCGGCCGAGCGAGACCCGCCGCGATCGCCGCCTCGCCGGCGACCTCGACTGGATCGTCCTCCGCGCGCTCCGGAAGGAACCGCGCCGGCGGTACGCCTCCGTCGACGACCTCGCGCAGGACATCCGCCGCTTCCTGACCGGCGTCCCGGTGCGGGCGCGGCCCGACTCGACGGCGTACCGGGTCTCGAAGTTCGTCCGCCGCTATCCGGTCCCGGTGGCGCTCGCCGCGCTCCTGTTCGTCGTCCTCTCGGCCGGCATCCTGGTCAGCCTCGACCAGCGCGACCGCGCGCGGGAGGCCGCGGACGCCGCCTCGCTCGCCCGCGCCGACGCGGACCGGAAGCGCGAGGAGGCGGAGACCGTCACGTCGTTCCTGACGTCGATGATCGCCGGGGCGGCCCCGGGCGGGCGGGTCGACCGGGAGGCGACGATCCGCGACGCGCTCGACGTCGCCGCGGCGGACCTCGAGCGCGGCGACTGGACCGGGCGGGAGGCGCTCGAGGCGCGGCTCCGGCTGGAGGTCGGCCGGTCGTACCTCGGGCTCGGCGCGTACGCCGCGGCGCACCCCCACCTGCAGCGGGCGCTCGACCTCGTCCGCGCGCTGCCGCCCCCCCGGGACGAACTCTGGGCGTCGGCGGTCCACGCCCGGGCCGAGATCCAGAAGGCCGAGGAGCGGTACGCCGAGGCGGAGGCGCTCGTGCGCGAGCTCCTCGCGTTCCGGGAGGAGACCGGGGACGAGCCGGGCCGGATCGCCGCGGTGAACGACCTCGCCGGCATGCTCCGGAGCCAGGACCGCCTCGACGAGGCGCGCCCGCTCTTCGTCGAGGCGATCGAGGGCGCGGAGCGGCTCGGCGCGACCGACACGCTCGCGCAGGCGCTGAACAACCTCGGCGTCCTCGAGCGTCAGGCCGGCCGCCTGGAGGAGTCCGTCACGCTGACCGAGCGCGCGATCCGGATCGCGCGGGAGATCGTCCCGCCGGACGATCCGACGTTCCTCCTGTATCGCTCGAACCTCGGGATGACGCTCGGCCTGCTCGGCGAGTTCGAGCGTTCGATCCCGATGGTCCGCGAGGTCCTCGACGAGCGCTGTCGCGTCCTCGGGATGGACCACGCGTCGACCTGCGACTCGCGGACGACGCTGACGCTCCAGCTCGTCCGGACCGGGCAGGCGCGCGAAGCGGCCCGCCTGGCGGAGTGGAACGTCCGGATGCTCCGCGACGCGCACGGGTCGCGCCACGTGCTGACCTCCAACGCGCTCGAGATCGCGGGGAAGCTCGCCTACAACGCGTTCCGCGACCTCGAC
>JAUIEL010000012.1 GCA_030428825.1 bacterium | reverse complement strand
GCTCGCGTCTCCTTCGTGGTCGACCTCGTACGCGAACGAGAGGACCCGCTCGCCGTCGACCTCGAGCACGAGCTCCTGGTCGACGTGGAAGAACGCCACGTCGGTGGCGTCGTCCGCCTCGAGGAACGCGCGATCGATCGCGGCGACCCGGACCGGGATCGCGTCGGTGACCGGCAGGAGCGCGTCGCCGGCGGAGTCGCGGTACCCCATCTCGAGGCGCGTCGTGCCGTCGCCGACCGGCAGCACGGCGCGCCGCTCGACGTTGTCCGCGAAGACGGAGAGGACGATCTCCCGGGCCCCCTCGGCGGGCGTGACCGCGGCCGCCAGCGAGAGGTCGGAGACCGTCTCGGAGCCGCCGTCGGGGACGTGGAACGGGGTTCCGATCCCCCAGTCCGGGTCGTAGCCGTCGAGGTAGGCGTCCTTGATCGCGTCGCCGTGTCCGTACCGGATGCGCGTGTCCGCCGAGAGGACGACCTCGTCCCCGTCGACGTCGTGGCTCCCGCGCACGACCTGGAACCGGTCGTCGAACCGCTCCCCGTCGCGACCCGACGGGTAGATCGTCTTCAGGACCGAGTCGCGGACGCCGTCCGGCTTGCGGGCGACGCGCCACGGCGTCCGACCGCCGTCCGGGGTGTCGTGCGCGGTGAAGACGTCGCCGTGCGTGATCATCACGTGCTCGCCCGGGAGGCCGAGGAGCCGCTTGATGTAGTTCTTGCTCCGGTCGAGGGGATACTTGAAGACGATGACGTCGTACCGCTCCGGCTCGTCGATCAGGTACGAGAACTTGTTGACCAGGACCCGGTCGAAGATCCCCTGCTCGTCGTTCCCGAGGATCGTCGGCTGCATCGAGCCGGTGGGGATCTTGTACGCCTCGATCAGGAAGTGCTTCAGGATCAGCGCCATCACCACGGCGATCGCGAGGCACTCGACGTTCTCGGCGACCGCCCGGCCGCGGCCGAGGCCGATCGACCAGCCGCACCAGGCCGAGAGACCGATCCCGAGGTACCGACCGTAGTGCCAGAGGACCGTCCCCTTCGACTCGTCGTCGAGCACGAGGTGGAGCAGCCCGATCAGCAGGGCGCCGAAGACGGCGCCGCCGAGGAGGTACGCGGGCGCCGCGGCCCTCTGGGCGGCGGTCGGTTCGGGCGGGGGGGCCTTCTTCGGTTTCCGCGGCTCGGCGGTCTGGCTCATGGACGGCTCCGGGTCCGCAGGATAGCGACCTCGACTCGCGGGTCGAGCCCGGCGTTTCGCGGCCGGCGGGGGGGGCCGCTCGGGAGGGTCAGCCCTCCTCGCCGCGCTGCACGCCGAGGACCGAGAGGAACGCGTTCTGCGGGATCTCGACGTTCCCGACCATCTTCATCCGCTTCTTCCCCTCCTTCTGCTTCTCGAGGAGCTTCCGCTTCCGGGTGATGTCGCCGCCGTAGCACTTCGCGGTCACCTGCTTGCGGAGCGCCTTGATGCTCTCGCGGGCGATGATCTTCCCGCCGATCGCCGCCTGCAGCGCCACCTCGAACATGTGACGAGGGATGTGCTTCCGCAGCACCTGGAGGACCTTCCGGCCCCGCTGCTCGGCGTTCTCCCGGTGGACGATCATCGAGAGGGCGTCGACCTCCTGGCCGGAGACGAGGATCCTCATCTTGACGAGCTTCGCCTCGCGGAACCCGAGGACCTCGTAGTCCATCGTCCCGTAGCCGCGGGTGAGCGACTTCAGCTTGTCGTAGAAGTCGAACACGATCTCCGACAGCGGCACCTCGAACGAGAGGAGGACGCGGGTCTCGCTGACGTACTCCTGGTTCAGGAACTTCCCGCGCCGGTCGATCGCGAGGGTCATCAGGCCCCCGACGAACTCGGACGGCGCGATGATGTCGAGGCGGACGATCGGCTCGCGGAACTGCTCGATCACCGCGGCGTCGGGGAGCGCGGCGGGGGAGTCGATGTTCAGCACCTCCCCCGAGCTCGTGACGATCTCGTACGTCACGTTCGGCGCGGTCTGCACGATGTCGACGTTCGACTCTCGCTCGAGCCGCTCCTGGACGATCTCCATGTGGAGGAGGCCGAGGAACCCGCAGCGGAAGCCGAAGCCGAGCGCCTCGGACGACTCGGGCGTGAACGAGAACGACGCGTCGTTCAGGGCGAGCTTCTCGAGCGCCTTCCGGAGCGCGTCGAAGTCCTTGTTCTGCACCGGGTAGATCCCGCAGAACACCATGTGCTGCGGCGCCTGGTACCCCGGGAGCGCCTCGACCGCGCCGGCCTCCTTGTCGTGGCAGATCGTGTCGCCGACCCGCACGTCCGAGAGGGTCTTGATGCTGGCGATCATGTAGCCGACCTCGCCGACGCCGAGCGCGTCCCGCCGCTCGAGCTTGCGCGGCGAGAAGACCCCGACCTCCAGCACCTCGTACGTCGAGCCGACCCCCTTCATGCGGATCTTGTCGCCGCGGCGGATCGACCCGTCGATCACGCGGAGGTGGACGATCACCCCGCGGAAGTCGTCGAAGACCGAGTCGAAGATCAGAGCGCGGAGCTTCCCCTCGGGGTCGCCCTGCGGGGGCGGGATCTCCTCGACGATCCGTTCGAGGATGGTGTCGACGCCGACGCCGGTCTTCGCGCTGGCCCGGATCGCGCGTTCCTTCTCGATCAGGAGGATCGTCTCGATCTCCTCCTCGATCTCCACCGGACGCGCCGTCGCGAGGTCGATCTTGTTGATCACCGGGATCAGCGTCAGCGCGCACTTCTCGGCGAGGTGCGTGTTCGCGACGGTCTGCGCCTCGATCCCCTGCGCCGCGTCGATCAGGAGGAGCGCGCCCTCGCACGCCTGCAGCGCCTTCGACACCTCGTACGAGAAGTCGACGTGGCCCGGCGTGTCGATGAGGTTGAGGGTGTACTCCTTCCGGTCCGAGGCGCGGTACGTCATCGTCACCGCCTTCGCCTTGATCGTGATGCCGCGCTCGCGCTCGAGGTCCATCCCGTCGAGCATCTGCTCCTCGAGCGCCTCCTTCCGCACCGTCCCGGTCGCTTCCAGGAAGCGGTCCGCGAGCGTCGACTTGCCGTGGTCGATGTGCGCGATGATGCTGAAGTTCCGGATCCGGCTCGGGTCCACGTCAGGCCTCCAGGTCCCGGAGGCGCGGCGCGAGGGCGGCGAGCGCACGCCCGCGGTGACTCACGGCGTCCTTCTCGGCGGGGGGGAGCTCGGCGAACGACCGTCCGGACGGCTCATGCAGGAAGAGGGGGTCGTAGCCGAAGCCGGCGTCGCCCCGTTCGCGGTCGAGGATGCGCCCGTCGACCTCGCCGCGCGCCTCGGCGAGGACCTCGTCCCCTCGGGCGAGCACGAGGTGGCAGACGAACCGCGCCGACCGCCGCGCCTCCGGCACGCCTTCGAGCTCGCGGCGCAGGCGGTCGCGGTTCGCCGCGTCGTCCGCGTCCTCGCCCGCGAACCGCGCCGAGCGGACGCCGGGCCGCCCGTCGAGGGCGTCGACCTCGAGCCCGGAGTCGTCGGCGAGGACCGGCCCGTCGAACGCGCCCGCGAACGCGAGCGCCTTCTTCCGCGCGTTGGCGGCGAACGTCTCGCCGTCCTCCTCGGGGTCGAGCGTGAGCCCGGCCTCGGCGGGCGTCGTGACCCGGAGCGCCGTCCCCTCGAGGATCCGCTCGAGCTCGCGGCGCTTCTTGGCGTTGTTCGAGGCGAGCAGCAGCGTCATGTCCCCTCCCGCGCGGCGGCCTGGGCGGCGACGACGCGCCCGATCCCGTCCCGTCCCGCGGCGAGGAGCGCGTCGAGCGAGCCGTGCCCGAACGTCCCCTTCTCGGCGGATCCCTGCACCTCGACGTACTCGCCGGCGTCGGTCATCACGATGTTCATGTCGACCTCGGCCCGCTGGTCCTCGTGGGCGCAGAGGTCGGTCAGGACCGCCCCGTCGACCACGCCGACCGAGACGGCGGCGACGTGGTGGAGGACCGGATCGACGAGGAGGTCGCCCGCCTCGAGCGCGCGGTGGAACGCGTCCTTCACCGCGACCCACGCGCCGTTGATCGCCGCGGTGCGCGTGCCGCCGTCCGCCTGCAGCACGTCGCAGTCGACCCAGACCGTCTTCCCCGGGAGGCGGTTCAGGTCGACGCACGCCCGGAGGGAGCGACCGATCAGTCGCTGGATCTCCGACGAACGGCCGTCGAGCTTGCCGCGCGTGACGTCGCGCGTCTTGCGCCGGTCGGTCGAGCCGGGGAGCATCGCGTACTCGGCGGTCAGCCAGCCGCGGCCGGTGTTCTGCAGCCAGACCGGGACGCCGTCCTCGACGACCGCGGTGCAGAGGACGTGGGTCTCCCCCCAGCGGACCCGCACCGATCCCCCGGGCCGGGCGGTGAAGCTCCGGTCGAAGGCGAGGTCTCGGATCTGGTCGGGGGTCCGTCCGTCGGGGCGCACGCGCTCCTCCCGGGCTGGCGGAAACGGGGCATTCTACGCGCCGGTGCGGAACGATGAGAAGCCGAATCCCCGCCCCCGGCCGGACGCCCGCGGAGACGCGGGGCGGCCCGCCCTCCCGGCGTCGCGGGAGAACGGGCCGCGCGCGGGCTCGCCCGGTCAGGGGCGGACGTGGACCGCCGCGTCGCCGAGCCGGAACAGCACGTCGTCGCCGAGCGCGAACAGCTCGGCGAGCTCGGGGTGCGCGTCGAGGAGCGCGAAGTACGCGTCCGAGTACGTCTCGACCGCGCGGGCGGAGGCGACCAGGTCCGCGGTCAGGTCGCGGTCCACCAGCGCGCCGTCGATCCGGAACACGACCCGGCCCGCCGCCTCGAGTCGCTCGAGCGACGCGCCGTGCGCCTCGACCGGGCGCGACTCGGCGACGGCGGAGTCGCGGAGGCGGCGGAGCTCCTTCGCCTTCCGGAACGCCACGGCGCCGACGGCCTTCGCCTCGTCGTCCCCCTCCCCCGCGTCGAGGTCGTGGAGCGCGCGCCGGGCGGACCACTCCGCGGGTTCGGGCGGCGCGGCGCCCGGGCCCGACCCGGCCGCGACGGGCAGGCCGGCGGCGCGCCCGAGGCGCATCCCTTCCTCGACGACCAGCCCCGACGTGTACGGCGTCACGACGCCGAACTCGCGTCCGAGGCGCACCACCTCGTCGACCAGCTCCTTCCGCGCTCCGTTCAGGCGGATCTCCTGCAGCAGCGTGCCGACGTGGCGGGAGGCCCAGAGGGAGGGGACGAACGAGAGGTCGGTGTTCGTCCGCGGCCAGCTGGCGTCCGCGACGACCTCGACCGTCTCGCCCCCTCGCGCGCCGGTCACCCGGATCGCCTTCATCCCGTGGCCACGGTAGCGACCGGTGACGAGGAGCGCGTCTCCGCGGAAGAGGTCGGGGAGCGCGGGCGGGTCGACGTCGAACACCTCGACGCCGCCGTAGTCGATGCGCGTGCCGGTCAGGAACGGCGCCTGCACCTTCTCGAAGAAGGCGGAGACGCGGTGCTCCAGGTTCTCGCCCGCCTCGATGTAGTCGGTCGACCCCGCGTGGTCCCGCGCGAGGCGGTCGAGCAGGACCGTGTTCACGTCGTGGCCGACGCCGAACGAGAAGACCCGCGCCTTCCTCGCGTTGGCGTCGCCGGCGCGGCGGAGGATCTCCGGGACGTCGGTCGCCCCGACCGTCGGCAGGCCGTCGGTCAGGAACGCGACCATCCGGAGCCGGCCGTCGTCGCCGTCGAACGCGCCGAGCGCGGCGGCGATCGCCTCGTCGACGTTCGTCCCGCCGGCGGGGCGGAGCGCCTCGAGGTGGGACGTCGCCGCCCGCACCGTCTCCGCGTCGGCGCCCGCGAGACCGTCCCGGAAGCGGCGGACGTCGGTCGCGAACGAGACCAGGGCGAACCGGTCGGCGGGCCCGAGCGTCTTCAGCCCGTGCGAGAGCGCGGCGGTCGCCTGCTCCCACTTCTCGCCGGCCATCGATCCGGACCGGTCGAGCACGAAGACGACGTCGCGGGGGACGCTCGGCGCGTCGGCGGCGGACGTCGGCGGCGCGATCATCAGGGCGAAGGTGCCGTCCTCGCCGTCCCGACGGTGCGCGAGGAGCGAAACGGTCGGTGCGTCGCCGTCGGCGGCGGCGAAGTAGAGGCGGAGGTCGCGCGGGTGCTTCGGCGTCCCTTCGTACGTGACCCGCGCGCGGCGCGACCCGTCGCGCGCGACGTCGACCGCGTGGCTGGGAGAGTAGATCGTCGTGAGCGACCGCCGCGACGAGAGCGCGACGTCGACCGTGACCCGCGCGCCGCTCCCCGCGGCGAAGCGGAGCGGCAGCACGAGCGACGAGAGGCCGCCGACCCGTCGCGCCGGCGCCGTGAACTCGAACGCGACCTTCACCTCCGCCCGCGGACCGATCGGGAAGATCGACGCCCGGAGGAGCCGTTCGCCGGCGTACTCGAGCAGGGCGGGGTCCTTCACGCGCCGCACGATGTCGCGGTACGTCCGTCGAGCGGTCTCGGCGTCGAGGATCTCTCCGGAGACGTCCTCGCCGCCGATCCGGAGGGTCAGCCCGGTGGCGGCCGCCTCGCGGGGGAGCGGGAAGAGATAGGTCGCCTCGATCGTCGCGTCGGTCTGGTTCCGGAACGTCTGCTCGACGCGGTAACGGGCGACGTGCTCCTCCACCTCCGCCCGAACGACGTGCGACTCGAGCGCGAGTCGCGGGGGCGGACCGGTCGCCCCGTCGGCCGGACGCTGGTAGAGGCCCTGCGCGGCGGCCGGAGGGGCGGCGAGCGCGAGGGCGGCGAGGGAGAGGGCGCGGAGGTCGATCATCGGGAGGTTCCTCGGGCGGGGGGAGGCGCGACGCCGAGGAGGACCGCGCGGGGGGCGCGCGGTTCCACGATTCCCAAGCGGAGGCGGATCCGACCGCCGGTTCACTCCCAGTCGACGAGGTCGACCTGTTCGCCCGGCCAGCGGGTGGGGCGATCGGTCCTTTCCGCGCCCTCGTCGAACGTCACCTCGAGCGTCGGCGTGAGGCCGACGAACCTGCCGGTCGCGACGGACTCGCCGCGGCGGAGCCGGACCGTCCGGCCGGAGAGCCACGAGCACTCGTCGAACGATCGCGCGAGCCGCGCCACGCCGTCCGGCGCGGCGAGCTCGTGGAACGCGACGCCGAGCGCGTCGAGGAGGACCGGGAACCAGTCCGCGGGCGGGGCGGCGTCGGCGCCGGCGCCGGCGAGGCTCCCGAACGGCCGCTCGATCGGTGTCGGGGGCGGGGCGTCCGGGTCGAGGACGTTCACGCCGATGCCGACGAGGTGCATGGGCGGTTCGGCGGCGACGCTCTCGGCCAGGACGCCGGCGACCTTCCGGCCGTCCGCGGTCACCACGTCGTTCGGCCAGCGGATCGCGAGCGACGCGCCGCGGCTCGTGCCGGTCCGGAGGACGGCGAGCGCGGCGGCGAGGGTGAGGGCGGCGGGGCGTTCGAGCGGCGGGCGCGGGGCCCAGACGACCGAGAGGGCGAGCGAGCGCCCCGGAGGGGACCACCAGGTCCGACCGCGCGTGCCGCGACCGCCGGTCTGCTCCCGCGTGGTGACGACGAGTCCGTGCGCGTCGGCGCCGCGCGAGCGCGCGAGCCGTCGGGCGTCGTCGTGGGTCGAGACGGTCGACCGGGAGACGACCACGCGCCGTCCGACCGTCCGGTCCGGGTGCTCCCCCGCGAACCGCGCCAGTTCGGCGCCGGGATCCGTCACGTCTCGCACTCTCTCCGGCGGAAAGCCGTTATCATGGGCGCCAGGGTAAACGATCCAGCCCGATCGAGCCCGACCGACGGGAACAGCCCACCCATGGTCCGGTCCGCCCGCGTGCGTCCCTCGCGAGGGGCGTTCTGTTCGTTGCTGCTCCTCGTGGCGGCGTCGGCCTGCCGCGACGAGCCCGCTGCGGCCACCGCCGACGTGCCGGCGGAGGACGAGGCCGTCCGTTCGCCGTACTTCGCGCGCGTCCAGGACGACATCCAGCAGCTCCTCCGCCTCGTCCGGATGCAGCCGGACAACCCGGCGCTCCGGCTCGACCTCGGCCGGAAGTTCCTCGAGGCGGGGATGCCCGCGATCGCCGAGCGCCACCTCTGTCACGCCCTCCGGATCGATCCGGCGCTCGCCGACGCGCGCGTGCTGATGGCCCGGAACTTCTACGAGCGGCAGCAGATCGAGCGGGCGGTCCGCCTCCTCCTCGACGGGATCGAGATCGACGAGGCGGCGCCGCTCCACGCGCTGCTCGGGGCGATCGAGCTGGCGCGGCCGAACGGCGACCGCGACCGCGCGGTGACGTCGCTCGACCGGGCGTTGGAGCTCGACTCGCGGTGCGTCGACGCGGCGTACGAGCGGGGACGCGTCGCGGCGTCGGAGGGGGACGCCGAGCAGGCGGCCCGGCTGTTCGAGCGCGTCGTCGCGCTCGACCCGACCCACCTCGGGGCGACGTTCAACCTGGCGCAGCTGGCGCGGCGCGCCGGCGACGTCGAGCGCGCGTCGGCGCTCCTCGCGACGCACCGCCGCCTCTCGGCCCTCGAGGACCTCGGCCAGCTCGACGACCCGGAGTCGGTCGCCGCGTACGTCGCGCTCGCCGAGATGTGGATCGACGGCGGCGCGGTCGAGGACGGGCTCGCGGAGCTGCGGGCCGGCGTGGCGCGGCATCCGGAGAAGCCGATCCTGCGGGTCCGCCTGGCGCTGGCGTTGGCGCGGGTCGGCCGGCACGAGGAGGTGCGGGAGGTGTACGAGCTCGCGCTGAAGGAGATCCCGCGAGAGCCGATGCTGATGAACCAGTACGCCTGGTACCTCGCCACGAGGGGCGGGACGGCGGAGGATCGGCAGCGCGCCCTGCGGCTCGCCGAGAAGGCGGTCCACCTGACGAAGGGGGCCGACGCGAACGTGCTCGACACGCTCGCCGAGGCGCGCGCGGCGAGCGGCGACTCCGAGGGCGCCCTCGCCGCGATCACCGCGGCGCTCCGGCTCCGGCCCGGCGACGCGGGCCTCGAGCGCCGGCGGACCCGGTTCGCGCGGCCCGCGAAGGAGGGCGAATGAGGTCGCGTCCGGGGGAGGGGCCGCGCCGTCCGGCGTGGCTCGCGGCGTTCCTGCTGCTCGGCTGTCGCGAGGCGGCGCCGCCCGAAGCCCCGGCCGCGCCGCGCTCGGAATACCGGTTCACCGACGTCACCGCCGCCGCCGGGATCGACTTCACGCACCGTCACGGCGGCCGGGGAAAGCGCCAGCTCCCGGAGACGATGGGGGGCGGGGCGGCGTGGCTCGACGTCGAGGGGGACGGCGACCTCGACCTCTTCCTGGTGCAGAGCGGGCCGCTCCCCGACGACGCCGGCGCCGAGCGGCCGCCGAACGCGCTCTACCTGAACCGGGGGGACGGGACGTTCGAGGACGGGACCGGCCGCGCGCGGGACGCGGCGCGCACGGGATACGGGCAAGGGGTCTGCGCCGGGGACGCGGACGGCGACGGGCGGCCGGACCTGTACGTCACGAACTACGGACCGAACGTCCACTTGGTGAACGGGGGGGACGGCGGGTTCGACGACCGGACCGAGGCGGCGGGTCTCGTCGAGGACCGGTGGGGGAGCTCGGCGGCGTTCTTCGACCTCGAGAACGACGGCGACCTCGACCTGTACGTCGTGAACTACCTCCGGTACGCCCTCGACGAGGTGAAGACGCTGGCGGAGGACGGCGACGCGTACGTGGCGTACCCGCACCCCGACCGCTACCGCTCGGCGGCGGACGTGCTCTATCGGAACGACGGCCGGGGCCGCTTCGAGGACGTCACGGCGGAGGCGGGGATCCTCGACGTCGACGGGAAGGGGCTCGGGGTGGCGCCGGTCGACCTCGACGGGGACGGCGACCTCGATCTGTACGTCGCGAACGACTCCACCCCGAACTTCCTGTTCGAGAACCTCGGCGACGGCCGGTTCGCCGACCGGACGCTCGATTCGAACGCCGCATACAACGCGGACGGCCGCACCGAGGCCGGGATGGGGATCGCCGTCGGCGACGTCGACGGCGACGCCCGGCCGGATGTCTTCGTCACGAACCTCGACGGCGAGACGAACACCCTCTACCGGAACGCGGGCGACCTCCTCTTCTTCGACGAGACGCGCGCCCGCGGGCTCTCGCTCGACAGCCTCGTCTTCGTCGGTTTCGGGACGGCGTTCCTCGACGTCGAACTGGACGGCGACCTCGACCTCCTGGTCGGGAACGGCCACATCCTCGACAACGTCGAGCGGCTGTACGAGGGGAGCGGCGCGCACTACCGGCAACGGTCGCTGCTGTTCCTGAACGACGGCCGCGGCGCGTTCGCGGAGCTCGGCGACCGGCTGCCGGCCGAGCTCGCCGTGCCACGGGTCGTCCGGGCGCTGGCGCTCGCGGACTACGACGAGGACGGCGACCTCGACGTGGCGATGGTGCAGAACGACGCGCCGGCGGTCCTCCTCCGGAACGACGCCGAGCGCGCCGGGCACTTCCTGACCCTCCGGGTCGTCGACGAGTCCGGCCACGACGTCCTGCACGCGTCGGCGGTGGCGGAGGCCGGCGCCCGCCGCATCGCGCGGGCGTCGCTCCCGGGCGCGTCGTACTGCTCGAGCCACGACCCGCGAATCTCCCTGTCGACGACCGCCGAGCGGTTCGACGCGATCGAGGTGCGGTGGCCGACCGGCGAGCGAGCGGTCCTGAACGACGTGGCGACCGACCGGTTCCTCACCGTGCGGCCGGACGGGTCGGTCGAGGAGCGCGTCCCCTGATCGTCCGGGCGGTCGGGGCGTCCGGTCGCGAAAGGGCGAGGGCCGCGGACGATTCCTCGTCCGCGGCCCCCGAGTGAAGGTCGACCTCCCCGGCGCCGATCACGCGAGCAGCTTGCTGCGGACCTTCTCGAGCTGGACCTTCAGTTTCGACATGACGTTCGAGTGGATCTGGCAGACGCGCGACTCGGTCAGCGAGAGGATGTCGCCGATCTCGCGCATCGTCAGCCCCTCGTAGTAGTACATGATCACGATCAGCTTCTCCTTGCGGGAGAGGGTGCGCGTGATCGAGTGCAGCACGTCCTTCTGGCTGAGGTTCTCGGCGGGATCGGTCGACCCCTTGTCCTCGATCACCTCGATCTTCTTCAGCGAGTCGTCGTCGTCCCGCTCGTCCCACTTCTCGGAGAGCGAGTAGATGGTGCGCGCCGACGACGCCTCCTTCATGTCGGTGTACTGGTCGAGGCTGATGCCGAGCTTCTTCGCCATCTCGAACGCGGTCGGCGAGCGGCCGAGCTCGACCTCGAGCTGCTGCTCCGCCTTCGAGATCTGGTGCGCCTTCAGCCGGACCAGGCGCGGGACCCAGTCCTGCGAGCGGAGCTCGTCGAGGATCGAGCCGCGGATGCGGGTGGTGCAGTACGTCTTGAACTTGATGCCGCGCTCGAGGTCGAACCCGTCGATCGCGTCCATGAGGCCGAACACGCCGGCGCTCTGAAGGTCCTCGAGCTCGATGCTCTTCGGCAGGCTCATGAGGAGGCGCTCGGAGATGTAGCGCACGAGGGGGAGGTAGCGCTCGATCAGCACGTTCCGGAGATCCTCCGTCGGCGCCTTCTTGTAGTTGCGCCAGACGTCGTCGATCTCGGGGTTGACCGCCGACTTGCGGGTCTTCGTGGCGGTCGGGGAGAGCGTGCGGGAATCGCTGGACATACGAGCCTCCGTGTCACGCCACCGGTCGAGACTCGGCGGCAACTGGCTGCCATCCCGCCGGCGTTCCCCGACGGATTAGGCCCTCAAGCTTTGCGTCCCCCCCTTTCGAGGGGTTTGCCCTTCGCGTGCCCGGTCGGCTCCTCCGGTTCGGCATGTCGGGAGCGTTCCGATCGCGTGCGGTCATCCTAGCGAGACAAAGCAGACTAGGTGGTCAAAAAATACAACTTGATCAATCTAAACAAAGGAACTGTCCTTCTTGTTCGGCCCGGGGCGGGGCGGCTTGAGCCCGAAGACGAGAAAACGCCGCGAACCGGTCGGTTCACGGCGTTCGGGGCCCGCGCGGGGCGGGAGGGCGGGGGATCAGGAAATCGGACTGGGCCGGCGCGAGTCGGAGAAGTACGCCTGGGCGAAGTCGAGGAACTGCTCCTGGACGAAGGCGCGGAACGCCTCCAGCGACTCGTCGACCGCGTCGACGAGGTGCGAGGTGCTCTCGAGGTCGCGGCTCCAGACGGTCTTCTTGCAGCGGACGAGGACCGCTCCCTTGCCGTCCGAGTCGACGACCGACGGCGCGGAGTCGAGCAGGAACGTGATGCGGGAGAAGCGCTTGGAGAGCGCGCCCGCCTCGTCGATCAGGACCTCCTCGCCGGAGAGCTCGATCTGGTACATCCCCTCGAAGAACGACTTCGACCGAGAGAACGTGCCGACCTCGGCCGCGAAGTTGTCCGCGTGCTCCTCGACGATCCGGACCATCTTCTCGAGCCGGTCGAACCGGACCTCGAGCGCGGCGAGCCGGTCGTTCGTCGCCGCCATCGAGGCTTCCTCCCGCGCACGCTTCTCGCGGTCCTTCGCCTCGCGGATCTCTCGCAGTTGCTTCTGGAAGTCGGTGACCATGGGGGAGCTCGGCACCCGAGGGATCGGAACAGGAACCCTGCATAGAGGTGTACGGAATATACCTCCAGCCCGGATCCGGTGACGGCGGAAAAGTCCGGCCCGGGAGCGCCGATCAGCCGCCGTCCGCGGTGCTCCCCCCCGCGTCGTCCGTCCCCCCGGTGGGCGGGCGGAGGGCGAGCCGCGCCGACAGGAGCCGCGCGTACGCCCGGGTGCCGCGGAACGGCTCCATCCGCTCGGCGATCCACGTCGCCGCCGCCGCCGGATCGGCCTCCGCGCGCGACTCGAGGGCGGCCAGGAGCGCGTCGGCGGCCGTCTCGCTGGCGGTCCGCACGGAGGCGAGCATCTCGGCCACGTCCCGCCGGTCGTTCTCCGTCCGCTTCGACTCGAGGCGTCTCAGCAGGTCGAGCGCCGCCGCGAACTCCCCGCGCCCGACGAGTTCGTCCACGGCGCCTCGTTCGAGGGCCCGCTGCTCCTCGTGCCGCCGGCGGACCTCCTGACGCGCGGCGACGGCGCGGTCCGCCACCAGCTCCGCGAAGGCGGTCTCCTCGAACCGCGTCGTGATCGAGTCGATCTCGCGCTCGACGTCGGACGGGAGGCGGACGTCGAGCTCGCCGGGGAGCGCGGCGAGCCGCGCCAGCGCCCGGTCGCGCTCGACCAGGGCGACCTCGATCCGGCCGATCTCCAGCTCCGCCCTCGCGGCGAGCGCCTCGCTCTCGGTGGTGCGGACGAGGGAGCGGTAGCGCGCGAGCGCGTCGTCGAGCCGACCCTGGTCCTGCAGGCGGACCGCGGCGGTCCACTCCGCGCGGTCCGCCTCGGTCTCGGACGGCGCGTCGGCGCACGCCGCCAGCGCGAGGCACGCGGAGAGCGCGGCGATGAGGTGGCGCACCTGGGGCTCCGTCAGTAGGTGATGAGCGCGTGGATGTCGTGGCCGGGGAGGCGCTGGCGTCCGTTCAGGAACCCCAGCTCGATCACGAGCAGCGAGCAGACCGCGTCGCCGCCGACCGACTTGACCAGGTTCGCGCACGCCGCGAGGGTGCCGCCCGCGGCGAGGAGGTCGTCGACCAGGACGACCTTCTCCCCGGCGCCGACGGCGTCCCGGTGCATCTCGATCGCGTCGGTGCCGTACTCCAGCTCGTACGACTCGCGCACGGTCTGGTACGGGAGCTTCCCGGGCTTTCGAACCGGCACGAACCCGAGCTCGAGCTTGTGCGCGAGCGCGGAGCCGAAGATGAAGCCGCGCGACTCGATGCCCACGACCTTCGTCACGCCCTTCCCGTCGATCCGCTCCGCGAACGCGTCGATCACCTTGCCGAACGCGCCGCCGTCGCCGAGCATCGGCGTGATGTCCTTGAAGACGATCCCCTTCTTCGGGAAGTCGGGGATGTCGCGGATGTACTGCTTCAGGTCGTCCATGGCGTCTGCCTCGCCTCACATTTCGTCGGGGGCCTCGAGCCCGAGGAGGGCCAGCCCGTTCCGGAGCGTGATCTGGGTCGCGCGTACGAGCGCGAGCCGCGCCTCCCGGGTCTCCGGGTCGGCGCCGACCACGCGGCATCGATCGTCGTTGTAGAACCGGTTGAACCGCGCGGCGGTCGAGAGGAGGTACTGCGCCACGATCGACGGCTCGTACTCCTCCGCCGCGCGCCGCACGTGGTCGCCGAGCTGGCCGATGACGCGGATCAGCTCGCGTTCGGGCTCGAGCTCGAGACGGCCGTAGTCGACGTCCGCCGCCCGCTCCTCGGGGGCGCGCCCCGCCTTCCGGAAGATGTTGGCGCACCGCGCGTGCGTGTATTGGAGGTACGGCCCCGTGTCCCCCTCGAACGACAGGACCTCGTCCCAGTCGAACGTCACGTCCTTCACGCGCCGGCTCTTGAGGTCGTTGAACACGACGGCGCCGATGCCGACCTGGCGCGCCACGCGGTCCCGGTCGGAGAGGTCCGGGTTCTTCTCCTCGATGATCTTCCGGGCGAGCTCGACGGCGCGGTCGAGGACCTCCTCGAGGAAGATCACCTTCCCCTGTCGGGTCGACATCTTGCCGTCCTTGAACCGGAGCAGCCCGAACGGGACGTGGACCATGTCGCCGGCGAACGGCTTGCCGAGCTTCTCGAGGATCCGGAAGAGCTGCTTGAAGTGGAGCGACTGGGCCGCGCCGACGACGTACAGCGCCTTGTGGAACCCGAAGGTGCGGTGCCGGTGGATCGCCGCCGCGAGGTCGCGCGTCACGTAGAGCGTCGAGTCGTCCCCCTTCTTGACGAGCGACACGCCGAGGCCGTCGTCCTCGAGGTTCACGACCGTCGCGTCGTCGCTCTGCTCGAGCAGCCCGCTCGCCTCGAGCTCGGCGAGGACCTCCGGCATCTTGTCCTCGTAGAACGACTCGCCGGTGAAGTGCTCGAACGTCACGCCGAGGATGTCGTAGACGCGCCGGAACTCGGCCTCGCTCACCTCCTTGAAGCGGGCCCAGAGCGCGCGGCAGTCCGCGTCCCCCGCCTCGAGCGCCCGGAACGCGGCGCGCGCCTCGTCCTGAAGCTCGGGCGCGGCCTCCTTCTCCTCGTTGAACCGGACGTACAGCTCGAGCAGGTACGGGATCCCCTCGCCGTCGAGCCGCCGCTCGTCGCCCCAGCGCCGGTACGCGACGATGAGCTGCCCGAACTGCGTCCCCCAGTCGCCGAGGTGGTTCACGCCCTCCACGGCGTACCCGCGGGCGCGGAGGACGCGGCCGATCGCGGCGCCGATGACCGTGGAGCGGAGGTGATGGATCCCGAACGGCTTCGCGATGTTCGGCGAGGAGAAGTCGACGACGACGGTCTTCCCGGCGCCCTCGTCCGACGTCCCGTACCCCGCGTCCGCCGCGATCGCCCCGCCGACGACCTCCTCGGCGATCGCCCCCGCCTCGAACGTGAAGTTCAGGTAGGGCCCGGCCGCCTCGACCTCCGCGAGCGGCGGGGCGACCGCGATCGCCGCGGCCGCGGCCCGCGCGACCTCCACGGGGTTCGCCCCCCGGCGCTTCGCGATCTGGAAGCACGGCAGCGCCAGGTCCGCCCGCCCCCGGTCGCGCGGCGGCGCGAGGAGCGCGCGCACGTCGTCGACGGGCGCGTCGAGGGCGGCCGCCGCGAGCGCGGCGACCCGGTCCGGGAGGGGAGTCATGGGCGAGGAATCCCTGAGGGGGCTGAGTCTACCCTCCGCGGGCCGACCGGCAACGACGGACCGGGCGGCTCAGGCCAAGGCCGCCGCGGCGGCCCGCTCGAGCACGCGGACGAGGTCCGGGTGGACGACCCGCGCGCGCGCCTCCGCCAACGGGACCCAGGCCGCGTCGTCGTGCTCCGGCGAGCGCCGGACCTCGTCCGTGTCGACCTCGCCGAGGAAGTACGTCACGACCTTCCGCGCGCGCCCCTCCGGCGGACGGACCTCGTAGGCGATCTCCTCCCGGAACCCCGCCGCCAGCCGGAACGCCGTCACGCCCGTCTCCTCCTCGGTCTCCCGGCGCGCGGTCTCCAGCGGCTCCTCGCCCGCCTCGGCGTGCCCCTTCGGCACGCCCCAGGTCCGGTGGAGGGCGTTCCGCAGGAGAAGGAAGCGGAGCTCGCCGGCCCGCCGGTGGAAGAGGACGACGCCGGCGGCGCGGCGGACGGGGAGGTCGGTCATCGCGGGCTCCCGGGCGGCGGATCGGAGGACGGCGGAGGTTCTTCGGGGAGAGGGAGCGGACCGCCGTCGTTCCCGACGCAGGTCCAGGCCGCCCAGAGGTACGGATGGGCCTCGTCGGTCACCGCGTGGCCGCGCGGGAACGACGGCCGCGACCGCCCCTCGACCCATCGGAGGGACGCGCGCCGCGCCGCCTCGGCGAGCGGCAGTCCGTCGGCCGCGGCGGCGTGGAACGCGCTCATCCAGTGCGCGGCGCTCCGGTCGTCGACGGGACGGAGGGTCGAGAGGACGAACGAGGCGCGGGCGACGAGGAAGGCGCGCCAGAGGGCCTGCACCCCTTCGCCGGGGAGGGCGACCCCGCTCGCCGTCCGGCAGCCCGAGAGGACCACGCGGGCGCCGGGCGAGAGGGGGAGTCGGACGACCTGCATCACGCCGAGCGTCTCGCGGCTCTGCGCGTTCGTGGTGAGGAGGAGCGAGGCGCGGTCGTGGACGTCGGGGTCCTCGACCGAGTGGCCGGCGACGTGCAGCCAGCCGACCTCCCGCGCCTCGAGCGCCCGGCGGAGGCGCGGGAGGGTCGCGCTCTCGCGTCGGAGCACGGTGACGTCGAGCGCCGCCACCAGCGCCTCGCGCTCCAGCCGGGTCGAACGGAGCGACGGGAGGGCGCGGCCCTCGCCGTCGCGGACGATCGGGTCGAGGACGGCGACCGCCGCGGCGTGTCGGTTCGGCGGCGGGAGCGCGGCGAGGACGCCGAGGGACGGGACGTTCAGGACCGCGGTCGTGCGGAGCAGGTACGCGAGGTCCCCGAACACCGTGCAGTCCGTCGCCGGCGCCGTCACCAACGCGTCGAGGGGGAGGCGCTCGAGCGTGCCGTCCGCGACGACGACCAGGCGCCGCGGCGGGGCGGGGCCCGCGAACCAGCTCGCGGCGCCGCCGAACAGCCGCCCGAACAGGTCGTGCGCGTCCGCGGCGTACCGGCCGGCCGGCGCGCCGAGGCTCTCCGGAGTCATCCATCGCCCGAGGAACGTCTCGACGTCGCGGTCGATCGCGTCGACCGGCCCGAGACGCTCGAGCGCGATCGCGTCGCCGTGGCGGGCGAGGAGGACGTAGCGCGGCGGGCCGTCCCGGTCACCCGCGGTCCGCGCCCAGCGGAGCTCCGCGACGCCGGGAGGGAGCGGCGGGAGCGAGCCGGGGAGGAGGCCGAACGTCGGGCGTTCCGGCCCGCCGAGGACCTTCGAGAGCAGGAGGACGCGAGCACGCTCGGCGCACGCGATCGAGAGCTCCAGGACACGGCCTCGCCGCTCCGGCCGCCGGTCGTCGAAGGCGAGCAGGTCCGCCAGCAGGGTGCCCCAGATGGCGCCCCGTTCGTCGCCCGCCAGGAGGATGTCCTTCCGGCCGAGCGGTTCGGTGAGACGGCGGTCGGCGGCGAAGAGCGCCGCGAGGGACGCCTCCGCGCGCTCGAGGTCGCCGTCCGCGAGCGCGATCCGGGTCCGGAGGAGGACCCCGTTCCGCTCGACGCCGAGCCGCCCCGTCTCGTGCAGGGCGAGCGGTCGGACGGCGTCGTCGAACCGGTCGAGGGCGCGGAGGCTCTCCGCGGTGTCGCCGGCGAAGAACGCGTTCCACGCCGACCGCGTGAGCTGGCGCGCGGCGTCGAGCTCCCGGCCGGCGTCCAGGAAGATCCGCCGCGCGCGGGCGAAGTCGGCGTCGGCGGCCTCGAACTCCCCGAGGTGCGAGCGGACCGCGCCGCGCCACTCGATCGCCGCGCCGCGGTCGACCGGCGACTCGGCGTCGTCCGCGGCGGCGGAGTACGCCTCGATCGCCCGCCGGTACGGGTCGGTCGCCGTCTCCCCGTCGGCGCTCGGGCGGAGGCGGTGCCACGTGGCGAGGGCGGCCCGCGCCCGCGATCGGTCGGTCCGGTCGGCGATCCCGTCGACGCGTCGCGCGAGGTCCGCCGCGTCTCGCGCGGCGGCGTCGAACCGGCGGAGCCGCGAGCCGACGACCAGGCGGAGCGAGAGGAGCTCGAGCGGCGCGGATCCGGTCGCGGCGTCGAGCGGGGCGAGCCGTCGGTACGCCCCCGGGTCGTCCCCCTGCCGGTGCGCGAGCGTCGCGGCGCGGAGTTCGATCCCCTCTCGCGCGGCCCGGTCCCCTTCGTCGATCGCGCGCGAGAGCGCGGCGAGGTCTCCCTCCAGGATCGGGCCGTCGTCCGGGAGGGGGTCGGCGGCGAGGATCGCGTCGACACGGGAAAGGCGCGCCCACGCCTCGAGCTCCGGGTCCCCGGCGCGCACGGCGAGCTCCACCGCGGCCGTCGCGGCGGCGCGCGTCCCGTCCGACCGGACCTCCTCGGCGAGCCTCCGCCCGCGTCGCCCGAGGGTCCGGACGAGGAGCGTCCGGATCTCCGCCGGGACCGGGGGCGCGACGTCGACGGCGACGACCCGCTCGAGGAGCTCGGCGGCGACGGTCGGCTCGAGCCCGGCGAGCGCGACGCAGTCCTCCTCGAGCGTCGCGCGCCGGTCGGCGTCGAGCTCCTCGGCGCGCGCCGCCGCCAGCGCCTTCGTCATCGCCACGACCCGGCCTTCCGCGACCGCCTCGATCGCGCGGACGAACGGCTCGTCGGCGGGGGACCACGTCGCGAGCGTCAGCAGGAGGGACGTGAACATCGGTGGAGGCCTGGTGGCGCGGACGGTCGGTCGAGGATAGCAGTCCGGCGCGGAACTGCCGTGGGGAGAGGCGACTCCGTCGCGGCCGAGGGCGGACGGCCGGTCGGGGGGAGGGCGCCGCGACGACGGGCGCCGGCGGCCGGAGTGGTAGGGTGTCGGGCTCGACGCCGTGAGGGAGTTCCGCCGTGACTCGACCGAGTCGACCGTTCGCGCTCTCGACCGCGCCGCTCCTGTTCCTGTTCTCCGCCTGCGCGCGCGACGAGGCGCCGCGCGGCCCCTCCGAGGAGGCGCCGCGCGACGTCGTCCTGCTCGTCCACGGCATGGGACGCGGCGAGGGATCGATGGAGCCGCTCGCCGAGAGCCTGGCCGACGCCGGGTTCGAGCCGCGCCTCTTCGGGTACGACGGCGTCGGCGACCCGCCGGAGACGTCGGCCGCGCGATTGCGGGAGGAGTTCGAGCGCCTCGGCCGCGACCCGGCGGTGCCGCGGTTCCACGTCGTCGGCCACTCGCTCGGCAACATCCTCGCCCGGATGGCGCTCCTCGAGGGTCGACCGGAGTCGCTGGGGCGCGTGGTGATGCTCGCGCCTCCGAACCAGGGCTCGCGCTGGGGGCGGCTCCTCGGTCCGGCGCTCGGTCGGATCGTGAAGCCGCTCGACGACCTCTCCGACGCCGAGGGGAGCCCGGTCCGGACGCTCCCTCCGCCGGACGGGGTCGAGTTCGGGGTGATCGCGGCCCGCTTCGACGGGAAGGTGAGCGTCGAGTCGACCCACCTCGCGGGGGAGGCGGACCATCTCGTGGTGAACGGGGTGCACACCTTCCTCATGCGGCAGGGAGAGGTGCAGCGACAGGTCGCGCACTTCCTCCGGGAGGGACGGTTCGCGCGCGAGGAGGAGTGACGCTCGAAGCGCCGGCGAGCGTCTCCCCCGCCCGGTCGCCCCCCCGCGGCCCACCTCCCGGACGGGGCGGCCTCCCGGTCCGCGCGGGCGGCTCGAGCGCCGCGCCGGCTTCGAAGGATCGGGTCCCGGCCGTCCGGTCACGCGGGATCCGGGGGCGGGACCGCGGTCCAGGTCTCGTCCCCGTAGTCGAACCAGCGGTCGATCCGCGTGCCGTCCCAGTGGTAGCGCAGGTGCGGCCCCTGGATCGGCGGGACGATCGCGCGGGGGCGGAACGCGCCGACGCACTCTCCTCCGGCGTCCCGGACCGAGCCGTACACCACGCCGAGGCTCCCGGCGTCCCGGAGCGTGCGCCCGAGCGCCTGCGCGGCCCCGTAACGGTCCGGATCGAGGACGGGGCGCCACGCGGGAGTCGCGTCCCGGAGGTCGTGCAACGCCGCGTCGATCCGCCCGATCAGCAGCCGCATGTCGACGTCGAGCGCGGGCTCCCGCGTCGCCGCGTAGAAGCGACCCATGTGGTGGATCGTCTCCGCGACCGCCGTCTCCTTCCGACGGGCGACGTAGTGGACCCCGTAGCTCCCGTCGGAGAAGCGGGAGGGGCGGCCGACGTGCGTGAACGACGCCATCACCCAGCTCGCGCCGGGGCCGGAGACGCGCTCGTCCGGCGGCACGAGCGCGATCTCCCCGATCTCGTCCCGCAGCCGGTCGTTGGTCAGCCCCTCGATCTCCGCGAGCGCCTCCCAGTCGGCCGGGTCGCCGATCCGCTCGAACAGCTGGATGGGGGGGAAGCGGCTCGGCACGGCCCGGTACGTCTTCGCCCAGCGGACGCGACGGACCGGCGGGAGCGGCGTCACGCGCCGCCGCCGCGCACCGCGTCGAGCGTGCGCCGGACCGCCGCGAGGTCGGTCACGTCCCCCCCGAGCATCCGGTCGAGCGCGCTCCGGCCGCCGAACAGCTCGTTCGGCTCCTTCAACCAGGCGTCGGCGCGCGCGGGGATCGGGAGGAGGATCTGGAGCGCCTTGTAGATCCCGAGGACGTAGCTGATCCGCCGCACCGTGTCGTACGGCACCGTCCTCACCTCTCCCTTCTTCCAGAGGAAGTAGGTGGCGCGGCCGGGGCGGCCGAGCAGGACGCGGGCCTGCTCGTTCGAGACGTCCCAGAGCGACGCGACGCGGAAGAACGCCTTCATCGCGACGGCGATCTTCTCGGGGGGCGTCCCGGGTTCGGGGGGGAGCGGCTTGGGGATCGCGGACATGGCGTTCCGATCATAGACGAATCGGCCATGATCGTCCAGATCTGGAGTCAGTTCCGTCCGACGTCCCGAAGGATCGGGTAGTCCGCCCCGACCTCGAGCCACGGGTCGAGCAGGTTCCAGGTCACCAGTCCGTCGTCGGAGCGCGATTCGAGCAGGTAGAGCGCGAGGGTGCCGAGCGGCTGGGCCAGGTCGACCCACCACCAGCCGGGTCCGACCCGCCGGGTCTCGGTCCGTCGCGTCACCTCGAGCCGCACCTGGCGGTGCCCCTGGAACTCGCGCGGGTCCCGCGCGATCTCGTCGATCCGGTCGATCTCGAGGGTCTGCTCGCTCTCGGAGTCGACCGGGCGGACCACGATCCCGTGCTGCCGCAGCCTCTCGACCACCGCGTCGAGGCCGGGAGGGACGAGGTAGCCGCGCGGGAGCGACGTGGTGATCGTCGGCTCGAACCGTCCGTGGTGCGTGACGAGCCAGGTCACGGGGACCCCGGACTTCCTCCAGCGGCCGTCGGCCCCGCGCGTCGCGAGCTCCGACGGGATCGAGACCGTGCCGTCGAACGGGGCGACCTCGTGGCGGAGCCCGACCTGGTGCCGACCGGCGAGCTTCAGGGCGTTCCAGACCGTCTCCCGCCGCGCCCGCTCGCGGAGATCGCGGACCGTGTCGGCGTGCTCGGCGACGTACGCGGCGCACTCCCGCACGAACTCGAGCGTGGCGCGGACCCGCTCCTCGTACGAGGCGTACGCGTACGCCTCGGAGAGGATCGAGAGGTGCCCGCGCAGCCCGCGGTACGGCGCGCCGAAGCGCGGCTGCGACGAGTACGTCGTCCACCGCGTCCGCGCCCGGTCGAGGTTCCCGTAGAAGAACGTCCGGTCGCCGGTGCGCTCCTCCAGCCGCTTCGAGACGGCGGGGAGGAGGACGTCGCGGGTCCACTCGAGGGGGGCGGCGTGCGCGCTCGGGTTCTGTGGAGCGGCGTACGTCAGGACGAACCGGTGGATCGACCCGTTCGTGGTGTGGGTGTCGATCACGAGGTCCGGGTCCCAGTCGGTCAGGAAGCGGACCTGCGCGCGGGCCTCGGGCGACTCGAGCTTGACGTGGTCGCGGTTCAGGTCGAGCCCCTGCGCGTTCGGGCGGACGCCCATCCCGTCCGCCGGTCCGACCTGGCCGGGGCGGTTCGTGACGTCGACGCGCTCGTTCCCGTCGGCGTTGTAGATCGGGGCGAGGACGAGGACGAGCCGTTCGAGCAGGGCGCGCACGTCGGGACGGTCGCGCTCGGTGACGATCTCGCGGGCGAGCATCAGCAGCGCCTCCTTCCCGCAGACTTCGCCGGCGTGGATGTTCCCGAGCGCGAAGACGATCAGCCGGCCGCCGGCGCGCGCCTCCGCCGCGGTCCGCGCGGGCGGGTCGGCGAGCGTCACCAGCGGCAGGTCGCGCCCCTCGACGGACTTGCCGAGCGAGAGGCGCGTCATCACGCCGCCCTCGCCGTCGATCGCCTCGAGCGCGTCGAGCAGGTCGACGACGTCCCGGTGGAGCGAGGTCGCGCGGAAGCCGCTCCGCTCGGCGACGGTCAGGAGGCGGGCCGGAGGCTCGGCGGGCGGGGCGAGCGTCGGCAAGAGGGAGAGGAGAGGGACGAGCGCGAGGGAGAGAGGCATCGGCGGTCCGATCGGGGCGGCGAGGCGAACGATCCCGTTCTACCAGCGTCGGACGGGACGGACTACGATCCGGACGTCCCCGTCCCGACCGGAAGGAGCGTCGATGCGAGCGATCGTCTGCCGGAGCCTCGGCGGCCCCGAGGTGCTCGAGGAGCGATCGCTCCCCGAGCCGAGCCCGGGACCGCACGACCTCCTCCTGGAGGTGCTCGCGGCCGGCCTGAACCCCGTCGACCTGAAGACGCGCGAGACGGGGCTCGGGTTCGAGCGGTCGTTCCCGATGGTGCTCGGCTACGACGTCTGCGGCGTGGTGCGGGGGCGGGGGGAGGCGGTCGAGGGGTTCGGGGAGGGGGATCGCGTCGTCGCCTCGCCCAGCCTCGTCCGCGACGGCGCGAACGCCGAGTTCGTCTGCGTCGACGCGCGCGCCGCGGCCCGGGTCGCGGACCACGTCGACCCGATCGAACTCGCCGCGCTGCCGCTGGTCGTGATCGCCGCCTGGGAGGCGCTGTTCGATCGCTGCCGGCTCCGCGACGGCGAGGTGCTCGCCGTCCTCGGCGGCGCGGGCGGCGTCGGCCACGTCGCGATCCAGCTGGCGCGGGAGAAGGGGGCGCGCGTGGTGACCACGGCGGGGACCGACGCGTCGATCGCGCTCTGCGCCGAACTCGGCGCGGAGGAGGTCGTCGATCATCGCGATCCGACGTCGACCCGCCGGCTCCTCGAAGCGTGCGGCGGCGGCGCCGACGTGGTGCTCGACACCGTCGGCGGCGACGTCTTCGAGCAGGCGCTCGACGTGGTCGGCGTCGACGGGCGGATCGCCACCCTCCTCCCCGGCGAGTCGCCGCGGCTCGCGGAGACGCTGTTCGTCCGGAACGCGTCGCTCCACTACGAGTTCGTCGGCGTCCCGGGGATCACCGGCCGTCGGCCGGAGTCCCAGGGGCGCATCCTTCGGGAGGCGTGCGGGCTCGTGCTCGCGGACCGGCTGCGCCCGGTGATCCACGCGACGTTCCCGCTCGGCGACCTCGAGGCGGCGCATCGCGAGCAGGAGACCGGGCATGTCCACGGCAAGGTCGTGATCCGGGTCGGAGCGTGATGTCGTTCGCGGTCCAGGTGATCCTGACGGTCGGCGGCGTGGCGTTCGCGGCCGGCCTCCTCCTCGCGTCGCTCCTCTGGATCGCCCTCCGGGTCGTCGGACGGTGTCCGGACGCGTACTGGCGGCGCGTCGGGAGGGCGCACCTCTGGCTCGTGCCGGCGTACGTGCTGCTCCTGCCGCCGCTGGTGCTCGCGTCGCTCGCCCGCTGGGGGATGGGGACGCGAGGGGACGAGCGCGGCTACGCGGGGCCGCGGGTGACCGCGGACGGAGAGTGGCGGTTCCAGAGCCGCGAGTCGCTCGCACGCGAGCGAGACGCGACGGTCCCGCCCGACGGGGCCGAGCGCGCGCCGGCGCGGGAGGTGCGGCTCCCGACGGCGGACGGCCTCGAGGTCC
>JAUIEL010000669.1 GCA_030428825.1 bacterium | reverse complement strand
TCACCCGATCCCCCTCCAGTCGCCCCTCCCCGAAACCGATGAGAGACGACACCGAACCCCGTCCTCGCCTTCCGCCGCTCCCAACCGACCCGACGCGTGACCGACGTCTTCCTCGGCCGACAACCGATCCAGGACCGGAAGGTCCGGCCGATCGGCCACGAGATCCTCCACCGCGTGTTCGGCGAGCCGGACGCCGCGGTCACGGACCCGGATCAGGCGACGGCGCGGGTGATCCTGAACACGTTCATCGAGATCGACCTCGACGTCGTCGTCGGGCCGACGCAGCGGGCGTTCTTCAACCTGTCGCCGCGGTTCCTGACCGACCGCTGCCACCGGTCGCTCCCCCGCGACCGCGTCGTCCTCGAGGTCCCCGCCGAGTGCGCGGCCGACCCGGCGGTCGTCGAGGCGGTCCTCGAGGCGAGCGAGCTCGGCTACCTCTTCGCGATCGACCGGTTCCTCCCCGACGCGCCTCCCTCGCCGCTCCTCCCGGCGGCGACGTTCGTGAAGATCGACGTCTCCGGCCTGAACGACGAGGGGATGCGGCGCGCGATCGACCGGACCGCGCCGCTGGCGGCGAAGACGATCGCCCATCAGGTCTCGTCGCGCGAGCTGTTCGAGCTCTCCCACGCCGCGGGGTTCGACTTCTTCCAGGGGTTCTTCTTCTGCGAGCCGGCGCTCGTCACCCAGCGGACCGCGCCGGTCGACCGCTCGTCGCTGCTGACGCTCGTCGCCGAGCTGCAGGACCCGGAGATCGACCTCGCCCGCGTGACCGACATCGTCACCCGGGACGTGTCGCTGTCGTACCGGCTGCTCCGCCTCGTCAACTCGGCGATGTACTCGTTCCGGAGCCGGATCGAGTCGATCGCGCACGCGATCACGCTGCTCGGGCTCGGCCGCGTCCGCGCGCTGATCAGCCTGATCCTCCTCGCGAGCGTCGACGACAAGCCGCGCGAGCTGATGCGGACGGCGCTGGTCCGCGCGCGGTTCTGCGAGCTGGTCGCCCGCGCCCGCGAGGAGCCGCGCCCCGACGTCTGGTTCTCGGTCGGCCTCCTCTCGGTCCTCGACGCCCTGACCGACCGCCCGATGCGCGAGGTCCTCTCGTCGCTCCGCCTCTCCGACGAGATCACCTCCGCCCTCCTCGGTGGCGCCGGCGAGCCGGGGAACGCCCTCTCCGCCGCCCTCGCCTGCGAGAGCGGCGCCATCGAGCACGAGTCGGTCCGCCGCCTCGGGCAGATCCTGACCCAGGAGTCGTACTACGCCGCCTTCGGCTGGGCGAACGGCGTCGACCAGGCGGTCGGCGCGACCGCCTGACCCGACCGGTCGGCTCGCGTCCGGCGTCGATCGCCCGCTCCCGGCCTACTTCTCCCCGATGTACCCGAGCTGCTCCAGGTCCTCTCGCGTCTCCTCGTCCAGGTCCGTCTCCGTCCAACCGCGACCGAGCTCGCCCAGGGCCCGGTAGTTCCGGATCCAGCGCTCCAGTCGCTCGCGGAGCCGGCCGACCACCTGCGGGTGCTCCGCGGCGACGTCGGTCGACTCCTCCGGGTCGGCGCGGAGGTCGTACAGCTCGACGCGATCGCGCCGCGGCTCGTGGTGCAGCTTCCACCGGGCGGTCCGGGCCGCGAAGACGTCGCAGCGGACCTTCGGGTCCTCGGTCAGCGCGTGCGCCGGGTCGAGGAGCGAGACGCCGTCGAACGTCGCGGCGGACGCGTCGACGTTCGACGCCGCGGCGACGGTCGGCGCGAACGAGACCAGCTCGACCTGCTCCTTCACGCGCCCGGGCTCGATCCGGGGCCCGCCGACGATCATCGGGACGCGCACCAGGGGGTCGTACAGCGCCAGACCGTGACCGATCAGCCCGTGCTCGAGGAACGCCTCGCCGTGGTCCGACGTGACCGCCACGACCGTCCGGTCGCCGAGGCCGGCGCCCCGCAGCATCTCCAGCAGCCGGCCGAAGTGGTGATCCCAGTAGAGGATCTCCGCGTCGTACCGGTCGCGCGCGTTCCCGACCGCCGCCCGGCGCCGCGGCGTCACCTCCATCGCGCGCCGGTTGATCCCGCCGCGCAGCTTCGCGAACGTCCGCTCCGGGACGCGCTCCGGCGAATCCGGGTCGGAGAACCGACGGAGGAACTCCTCCGGCGGCTCGTACGGGCTGTGCGGGTCGAAGAAGTGCAGATAGGCGAGGAACCGCCCGTGTCTCACCGTCTCGAGCCACTCGCCGAACCGATCGACCATCGCCTCGGCGCCGCCCCACCGGCGCCGCTCGAACGTCACGAATCCCTGATCGAACTGCCTCGACGGCGAGATGATCTGGTTGCCGATGAACGCCCCCGTGTTCATGCCGGCGTCGGCGCAGAGCTCGGCCAGCGTCACCTTGTCGAACGCGAGCGTGTTCCTGGTGCCGTCGACGACGCCGTGGTGCAGCGGGTACTGCCCGGTGAAGACCGTCGCCGTGCTCGGCCAGGTCCACGGCGCGGGGGCGAGCGCGTTCTCGAACAGCAGCGCGCCGGCCGCGAACCGATCGAGGTTCGGCGACGTCGGGCGCGGGTAGCCGTAGCAGCCGAGGCTCCGCGCGCGCAGCGTGTCGACGAGGACGACCACGAGGTTCGGGGTCTCGGGCGTCGCCGGCCGCCAGTCCCGCTCCTCGACGACGAAGATCCGCGGGCTCGACCATCCGCGCACGATCCTCGCGCCGTCCGGCGCGACGACCTTCGCCGCCAGCACGACCTCACCGTCGCGGCCGTCGAGCGGCGCGAGGTCGACCTCGACGCCCGACCAGGTGCGGCTGCGCGGGTCGTCGTAGTCGATCTCCCGCCGGATCACCGTCGTCCCGGCGATCCGGACCTCCAGCGAGGCCGTCACGCCGCGCCGGTCCTCCAGCGCCTCCTCCGGGACGGCGAACGCCGACTCGAGCCGCGCGCCGGCCGGCGGCGCGTCGACCTTCAGGCTCCACTCGAAGTCGTGTTCCGCCGCGAGCGCCGACCGCACGCCCGAACCGGGGAGCCGCGCGTCCCGCCCCGGCGAGATCGAGCGGACCTCGGGCGCGTCTCCGCTCGACGGCCGAACCGTCCACCGCCCCTCGTCGCTCAGGAACGACCGGTGCACGGTGACGAGCGGGAACGTTCCGACGGCGTGCGTCTCTTCACGCCGTCGCTCGCAGCCGAACCCGGCCGCCAGCGTGCAACAGATCACGAGCGCGAGAGACGCGCGCGCCCGGGGGGAGAGCCTGGGCATGGCGCGCAGCATAACGGCGTCGTCCAAGTTCTGGGCGATGCAGTTGCAATCTCCCGGCGTCCCGTCGCGCTCCCCTCACGATCCGGCCGGCAGAAACATTGCAGATCGCCGGTTACCCCGCGCGGGACCGCGACTACGCCGGCCGCGCGGGCGGCCGACTCCATTGCAGGCCGCTCCTGGCGCCCGCCAATGACCGCGGGTCGAACGCCCCAATGACCCTCCCCTCTCGACGCGTGCCCGACGGCCCCGGATCCCGGGCCCCGGTCGCCCGCCGCCTCCCCGCCTCACGCCTCCTCTCGCAGCCGCTCCACCGCCCGCGCCTCCTCCTGCAGGCGCCGGGCCACCTGGCAGAGCACCGAATCCCCCACCCCGTGGCCATGGGTGTCATTGACCTCCTTGAAATGATCGAGGTCGAGATGCAGAAGCGCGAAGGTGCCCCCCTCCTCGGCCAGCCGCGCGAGCAAGGGCTCCAGCGCGCGGCGGTTCTTCAGCCCGGTCAGCTTGTCGGTGTGGGCCCGTTCCTCGGC
>JAUIEL010000668.1 GCA_030428825.1 bacterium | reverse complement strand
CGGGCGACCGAAGAGGGCGGGGCGAGCGAGCGGTCGCCGCGGACGCGCGAGGAGCCGAGCAGCCAGCGCTACCCCGATCGGCTGGATCTCGACGCGAAGAAGCCGATGATCCGGCCGCTCTGGCGCATCTCCTCGAGCCGCACCAGATAGCGGTCGTAGACGTCGCCGATCGTGCCGACGGGGATCTCGAAGTCGTACTTCTCGTATCCGGAGTACGGCTCGGCCTTCCGGAGGTCGTGCGGGACGCCGGCCGCCCGGAGGTTCGGGCCGGTCATGCCGAGCGACATCGCGAGGTCGGGGTTCATCACGCCGATGTTCCGCGCGCGGTCGTACCAGATGCGATTCCCCGAGAGGAGCAGCTCGTACTCGTCGACGCACGCCGGGAAGCGCCGCGCCCACTCGAGCATCCGCCGCGCCCAGTCCGGGTCGAGGTCCGCCTTGACGCCGCCGAACCGGATGAACTCCTGGTTCGTCCGGAGGCCGGTCAGCTCGTCCAGGAGGTCGAACAGGTCCTCGCGCTCGCGGAACGCGAGGAAGAACGGCGTCACCGCGCCGACCTCCAGCGCCGACGTTCCGAACCAGACGAGGTGCGCGGTGAGGCGCATGCACTCGGCGATCATCACCCGGATCGCCTGGGCCCGCTCGGGCACCTCGATCCCGCAGAGCTTCTCGACCGCCATCGCGTAGCCGATCTCGCTCTGGAGCGGCGCGAGGTAGTCGAGGCGATCGGTCATCGCCATCCACTGCTGCCAGGTGATGTGCTCGGCGTGCTTCTCCTTCCCGCGGTGGAGGTAGCCGAGGACCGGGTCCATGTCGACGACGGTCTCGCCGTCGAGCTTCAGCTCGATCTGCAGCACGCCGTGGGTCGACGGGTGCTGCGGTCCCATGTTGAGGGTCATGATCTCCGTGTGGAGATCCCCCTGAGGGAGGGTCGCGGTCGCGTCGGTCACGGCGTGGTGCTCCCGGCTCCGTGGATCGCTTCGGCGCCGTCGGGGCGCGGCATCATCACGCCCCCCTGCCGGCGGTAGACCTTCTCCGGCTCGATCCCCTCGACCGGGAACTCCTTCCGGAGCGGATGGTGCTCGTAGTCCGGCGGCATCAGGATGCGCCGCAGGTCGGGGTGCCCCTCGAAGCGGATGCCGAACATGTCGAACGTCTCGCGCTCGTGGTAGTCCGCCGACGGGTGGATCGGGACGAGGCTCGGGACGCTCGCATCGCGCTCGGAGCAGCGGGTCTTCACCCGGATCCGTCGCTGGAGATCGACCGAGTAGAGATGCGCCACGACCTCGAAGCGAGGCTCCTTGCCGTACCAGTCGACCGCGGTGACGTCGAGGCAGATCCGGAACCGGAGCGCCGGGTCGTCGCGGAGCTCGCGCACGAACTCGGCCCACCGCTCCCGGTCGACGAAGCAGCAGAACAGGCCGTCCGCCGGCGCGGGCGGGAACTCGGCGCCGTGCGCCTCGGCGACCTCGCGCAGGCGGGCGTCGGCGGCGTCCTTCGCGGGCTTCGTGTCGGTCATGCCGGCTCTCCCAGGCCGACCACCGCCGGCTTCGGGTTGCCGTTGGCGTGGGTGGTGCCGGCCGTGATCTTCTTCTGCAGGGTCAGGAGCGCGTTGATCAGGGTGTCCGGACGCGGCGGGCAGCCCATCGTGTAGACGTCGACGGGGATGAGCCGGTCGACGCCGGGGACGACCGCGTAGTTCCGGTACAGCCCGCCCGAGGAGGCGCAGACCCCCATCGACACGACGTACTTCGGGTTCGGCATCTGGTCGTAGATGCGGCGGGCGACGTTCGCCATCTTCCAGGTGAGCGTCCCGGCGACGATCATCACGTCGCTCTGCCGGGGCGAGAACCGCGCGACCTCCATCCCGAAGCGGGAGAGGTCGAACCGCGGCCCGATCGTCGACATCATCTCGATGGCGCAGCACGAGAGCCCGAGCGGCATCGGCCAGAGCGAGTTCTTCCGTGCCCATGCGAGGAGCTGATCGAGCGGACCGGTGACGGCGAGGCCACCGTCGACTTGCTCCGAGTTCATGGGAAATTCTCCGCGGAGAGAATCGTCGGGTCCCCGGCGACCGCGTTTCGCGCCGGGGAGACGGAGTCGACCGCTGATGATAGCGGGCCGGGCCGTCTCCGCAAGGCGCGACCCGGGTTTCCCCCGCCTGCCCCAACCTTTTCCGGCCAAGGACTTACGTCCACCTCCGGCCGACGGACCGCCCCGATCCGCCGTCACGGGATGGAGCGCCCGCGAAACGTCCCACGTTTCGAAACCGAATGAATCGGTTCGAAGTCTGCTCCTTCCCCCGGTTGACGCGTAACTACGGGCGGGTCCCGAGCGTTCAAGGGATCCGAATCGACCCGATCGACCCGAAGAGAAAGGACAGGAGGAGCCATGAGCACCCAGCGCACGCTCCGAGCCTTGCTCGAGGAGGTGAAGGGCAGCGAGGAGGTCCCGTACTCCCTCCTCGACGCCATCCTCGAGCGTGAACACGCCTTGGACCGAGAGCTGCCGCGCATCCTGCGGGCCCTCGGCCAGCGTGCAATCGTGGATGACGGATTCGCCGCTCGGCTGATCGACGCCGACGGCGACGTCGGGGGTCGCGCCGTCTCCGGGACGGTCGATCGCTACGTCGCGCGGTCGCGCTTCCTCTCCAAGCGCGACGAGGTACGGCTGGCGAAGCGGATCGAGCTCTCCCGGCGCCGGCTGGAGCGGGCCATCGCGATGTCCTCGGCCTCGCCGGAGGTGAAGGAGGAGTACTTCACGCTGATCGAGACGCCCGAGGTGAACCGCGTCGACCGACCGCTCGACCGGAACGCCGCACGGCCCGACGAGTCGACGCTCCGCGACCGCTGGCACGAGTACCTGCGGCTCCGGAACGATCTGATCGTCGCCAACATCCCGCTGGTCGAGCGGATCGCCGGGCGTTACCGGACGTACGGCATCCCGCACGGCGACATGACGCAGCACGGCAACCTCGGCCTGATCCGCGCCGCCGACAAGTTCGACTGGCGGAAGGGGGTCCGGTTCCGGACGTACGCCGAGTGGTGGATCCGCCAGGCGATCGAGCGGGCGACCGACACCGACCGCGACGTGATCCACGTCCCGCGGCCGATGCGCCAGCTCATGTCGAAGGCGAACCACCTCCACCGCCGCTCGGGGAGCCAGCGTCCGATGACGCCGCACCGGTTCGCCGAGCTGATGGACGTCGACCGCGGGGTCGCCGCCCGGGCGTTCAGCATCAAGTCCGGCATCGCGTCGATCGACCGCTCCGGGCTCGAGGACGGCAGCCCGATGCGGAACGACCTGGACGGACCGGACCTCGCCCACCGCGAGCGCCGCGACACGCTCGATCACCTGCGGGTCCGCCTGCAGTCGATGATGAACGAGCTGCCCGAGCGCGAGCAGCGGGTGCTGAGCCTCCGGTACGGCCTCGACGGCAGCGACCCGAGGACGCTGGAGGAGGTCGGCAAGATCCTGCACATCTCGCGGGAGCGCGTCCGGCAGCTCCAGATGCGCGCGATCGACCAGCTCCGGGTGTCGGCCCCCGACCCGCGCCTCGCGAGCTGACGTTCGCCGCCCCTCGACCGCGAGCCCGGCGCCCGCCCTCGGGCCCCGGGCTCGCGACCGTCTCGGGAGCGGCCGGGAGTTGCTACGATGCGACCGCATGGCCACCGAGACCAAGGAAGCGCCGGTCGCCGACGTCGACGAGGCGACGAGCCTCGCGCCGCGCTACCACGTCATCCTGCTCGACGACGACGATCACACGTACGAGTACG
>JAUIEL010000667.1 GCA_030428825.1 bacterium | reverse complement strand
AGCAGACGTACGATCTGCTCGAGAACAAGCAGACCCACTACTTCTACTGGTACGGCCACTACTATGCGGTCCAGGCGATGTACGTCGCCGGCGATCCGTGGTGGACGCGGTACTACACCCGGATCCGCAAGGACCTCCTCGCGGCGCAGGCGCGCGACGGGCGATGGATCAACGATCGGGGGCCGGGCGACGCGTTCGGCACGGCGGTCGCGTCGATCGTGCTGCAGGTCCCGTTCAAGTACCTGCCGATCCTGCAGCGGTGAGGGACGATGGATCCGAGGACGCTCCGCGCTGAACTCGAACGCCTCGGCGGCCGCATCCGGTCGCTGGCGGTGCTGTACGGCGTCGTCGAGGTGGTGGGGCTGGCGGCGGCGTCGCTCGCCGTCCTGTTCCTGCTCGACCGGTGGCTCTCGCTCCCGGCCGGCGTGCGCCTCCTCTTCCTGGCGATCCTCGTCGTCGGGCTCGGCGCCCTCGCCTACCGCAAGATCCTCCGGCCGCTCCGGCGGCGGCTCACCGCGGAGGACGCGGCGGTCGCGGTCGAGCGGCGGTTCGAGGAGTTCGACGGCCGCCTCCTCTCGACGCTCGAGCTCGAGGGGGACGCGCTCGCGAGCGATCGGAACGTGTCGGTCGACCTCGTCGAGCGGCTGCGGGAGGAGACGGCGCGGATCGTCGACGGCGTGTCGTTCCGCGGGATCTTCGAGCTGCGGCACCTCCGGCGGATCGCGCTCGGGGCGGCGGTGATGCTGGCGATCGACGTCGGGTACGGGGCGCTCCGGCCCGACCTCGCGGGGATCTTCCTGGCGCGGCTGGTCGGCGGGGACGTCCGGTGGCCGCAGCGGATCTTCCTCCAGGTCGAGTTCCCGGGCGCGGCGGAGAACTTCACGGTCGCGCGGGACGCGGACGGCCGGCCGACGGGCGTCCGAATCGCGCGCGGCGCGAGCCTCCCGGTGACCGTCCGGGCGCGCGGCGAGGCGCCGCGCTTCGTCGAGCTCCGGACCGAGGCGGAGAGCGGGCGGTCGGGGTCGCTCCAGCTGACGCCGACGGCGGGCGGCGAGTGGGTCGGCCGGTTCCGAAACGTCCGCGAGGGGTTCGTCTTCCACGCGCACGACGGCGACCCGAACGACGACGGCCGCGAGATCCCGGTCGAGGTGTTCACGCCGCCGGGGGTCGCGTCGATCACCTCGGAGCTGACCTTCCCCGCGTACACGGGGCTCGCCCGTCGCCGCGAGGACCGCGGCGACGTCGAGGCGCCGGTCGGGACCTCGGTCCGCCTCGAGATCGCGACCAGCGGCGCGGTCGCCGCGGGGCGGATCGAGTTCGACGACGACGCGCCGCCGGTCGCCCTGACGCCGGTCGAGGCGAGCGCCGGGGTCTGGAGCGGCGGGTTCGAGGTCGTCGAGTCGCTCTCGTACACCGTCCACCTCGAGGCGGAGAACGGGTTCCGGAACCTCGACCCGGTGACGTACGCGGTGATCGCCGTGAAGGACCGGGCGCCGACGGTCCGCGTCCTCGAGCCGGCGCGGGCGCACGTCGAGGTGACCGCGGAGGGGATCGTCCCGTTCCGGGTCGTCGTCGACGACGACTACGGGATCGGCGCGGTCGACCTCGCGATGAACGCGTTCGGGGTCGAGGCGACGCGGGCCACGGACCTGCGCGACGACGTCGGGCCCGAGGCGTCCGAGCGGCGGCGGATCGTCTACTCGCACCTCGACCTCCCGGCGACGACGTTCGAGCACGAGGACGGCGCGCGCGTCCCGCAGGTCGGCGACAGCTACACGTACGCGCTGCGGGTGACCGACAACCGCGCGTCCGCGGACGGGCCGAACGAGACCGCGGTCGAGGATCGACGCGTCGACGTCGTCTCCCAGAACGAGAAGATGCGCCTCCTCACCGAACGCCAGATCCGGATGAAGGACGAGGTCCAGCAGCTCCGGGAGCTGCAGGCCGAGAAGGTGGAGCGGCTCGCGCAGATCCTGACCGACTACGAGGCGACCGAGGGAGACGTGTCGCCGGAGGCGGACGAGCTGGCCGCGGCCGAGATCGGGCAGGCGCAGATCACGAACCGGGCGACGCGGCTCTGCCGGGACTTCACGGACGTCTACGAGGACTACCTGCTGAACCGGATCGACCGCACGGCGGCCGCCGAGCGGCTGATCCCGCTGCTCCTGGAGCGGAAGCGCGGGTCGTCGCAGATCGACGGCTTCGACTTCGGGGTCTACCGCCCGATCGTCGAGGCGTACCGGAGCGGCACGTACGGCAAGCTCGACGTCCTGGGACGCCTCCTCGAGATGGTGTCGTGCATCCTCGACGTCGCCGAGCTGCACTCCCCTCAGGCCGGGGTCGCCGTCGGCGACGCCCGCCTCGAGGTCGATCCGACCGAGCGGCCGGAGGGGATCCGGCGCGCCATCGAACACCAGAAGGCGGTCCTGCTGCAGCTCGACGCGCTGCTGGAGCGGATGGACGAGTGGGAGGACTTCCAGGAGATCCTGACGCTTTTCCGGGATCTTCTGGAGGACCAGCGCGATCTGAACTCGCGGACGCGCGAGTCGATGCGGTCGAGATGAGGAGGCGGCAGATGTTTCGAGCCTTGATCCCGTTCTTCGGCCTGGCCCTCGGTTCCCTCGCCGCCGCGGCGGACACCGACGTCGAGCGCCTGGTGCGCGACCAGCGGACCGTGAAGGCGAGGCTCGACAAGATCGAACAGAAGATGGAGCGGCTCGAGGAGAAGCTCCGCGACGAGGGGAAGACGTACAACGCGGACCTCCTCAGGAACGCGCTCGCCGAGCTCCGCGAGCAGCGCGTCTCCGATCACATCGACGAGGTGATCCCCGACCTCGCGAGCAAGCGATTCACGTCGGTCGAACGGCAGGACGAGCTCCTGAAGCGGCTGGAGTCGGTCTATTCGATCCTGCTCGACCGGAACGACTTCGAGAAGCTCGAGCAGCGGCTGCAGAAGATCGACGCCGCGCTGCGGGACGTCTCCCGGCTCCGGGCGGAGCAGCGGGACCTGATCGACGAGACCCGCGAGCTGACCGAGTCGGAGGAGGCGCTCCTCGAGCGCGCGGACGCCCGGCTCCGCGAGCTGACCGAGCAGCAGCAGGAACTCCTCGACCGCACCGACTCGGAGGAGACGCGGCGCGACGCCGAGGCGCTGGAGGCGAAGGAGCGACTCGACGAGCTCGCCGCCCGCCAGGCCGGCGCGCTCGACGAGACCGAGCGATCGATGCGCTCGGTCGTCGGGGAGGCGCTCGAGCGGCTCGACGAGGCGATCGAGGCCGAACGGACCGCGGTGGAGCGCCTCGAGGCGGCGAAGGCGTCCGAGGGGCGTCGCACCGGTTCCGAGGCGAGCGGATCGGAGTCGTCGAGCGAGTCGGGCGAATCGGCGGAGGGCGCCGAGTCGACATCGTCGTCGAACGAATCGGCGGAGGGCGCCGAGTCGACCTCGTCGTCGAGCGAATCGGCGAAGGGTTCGGAGTCGTCCTCGTCGTCGAGCGAATCGGCGGAGGGCGCGGAGTCGACCTCGTCGTCGAGCGAATCGGCGAAGGGTCCGGAGTCGTCCTCGTCGTCGAGCGAGTCGGCGGAGGGCGCGGAGTCGTCCTCGTCGTCGAGCGAGTCGGCGAAGGGTTCGGAGTCGACCTCGTCGTCGAGCGAGTCGGCGAAGGGTTCGGAGTCGTCCTCGTCGTCGAGCGAATCGGCGAAGGGTTCGGAGTCGTCCGCGTCGGAGTTCGACGAGCGGACGCGCGACGGGTTCCTGGCCGACCAGCAGCGGGCGCGCGAG
>JAUIEL010000666.1 GCA_030428825.1 bacterium | reverse complement strand
CGCCCCCCGCAACATCGTGTTCGAGCAGGCGACCCACCCGTTCAGCCAGCTCCACCACCTGCTCGGCCGCGTCCGGTCGGCGCGCACGACGCTGCTCCGCACGCGCGAGCTGCACCCGGGGCAGGTGTTCCACGACCGGTGGCTCGTGGCGGCGGAGGCCGAGCGCGGCACGGCCGAGATCTACATGGCGTTCGGCGAGCCGTTCACCCGGAGCACGCTGCAGGTCCTCGGCACCGACGGGTCGCTCGAGGCGGACCTGTTCCACGACCACCTCTCCGGCGAGGAGAAGACCCTCTGGCTCGACTTCTGGAACAGCTTCCTCGCCGGCTGGCGCCGCGGGAAGGACCAGAAGCGGTGCGCCCGGAGGAACCTCTTCGACTGGATCGGCTTCACCCTCGGGGTTCGCGATCGGCGCGACCCGTTCTACGTCGGCATGCGCGACTCCGTCCGGGCGTTCCATCGCGCCCTCCGGAAGGGCGCGCCGATCCCGTCGGACGCCGCCGCGGCGACCGAGGTGATCGAGTGGTGCGACGCCGCCGCGGGCGACCTCTCCGCCGAGCCCCCGCCGGCGCCGACGATCCCCGAGCCCGGCGCGCCCCGCGACGGCGAGGTCGTCCTGCTCGGGGCGACCGGCTTCATCGGACGGCGCGTCGTCGAGAAGCTCGTGGCGCGGGACGTCCCGGTCACCTGCGTCGTCCGCCGGTTCCACTCGCTCCCGCCCGCGGTCCTCGAGCCGGCGCTCGCCGGGAAGGTCCGGCTGGTGAAGGGGAGCCTCGAGGACGAGTCGCTCCGGGACGCGCTGAAGGGCGCGCGCGCCTGCATCCAGCTCGCCACCGGCGGCGGCGACACCTGGGAGGCGGTCCGGCGGTCGATGATCGACGGGTCGGTGAAGGTCGCCGAGGCGTGCGCCGACGAGGGGGTCGGCCGCCTCGTGTACGTCTCGTCGGTCGCGGCGCTCTACCTCGGCGCCGACTGCGGCGAGGACGTGATCGGCGACGACCACCCGACCGATCCCGAGCCCGACGAGCGCCCGGTCTACGCCCGCGGCAAGGCGGCGGCGGAGGCGGCGCTCCTGAAGACGTGCGCTTCGCGAGGCGTCGGACTCGTGCTCGCCCGGCCCGGCGTCGTGCTCGGGGACGGGACCCCGATGCAGCACTCCGGCGTCGGACTCTGGGTGCGCGACAACCACTGCGTCGGCTGGGGGCACGGCGACCACCCGCTCCCCGTGGTCTGGGTCGACGACGTCGCCGAGGCGCTCGTCCGGGCCGCGCTCCACGAGGGGACCGAGCTCGACGGGAAGGCGATGAACCTCTGCGCCCGCCCGCCGCTCTCCGCGAAGGAGATCGTCGAGGAGCTCCGCGCGGACACGGGGCGGCGCCTCCACTTCCACGGCCGCTCGCTCGCCCTCTCCCAGGCGATGGAGATCGGCAAGTGGATCGTGAAGCGGGTCGGGGGGCGGAAGGCGCCGTTCCCGTCGTACCGCGACCTGAAGTCGCGGGCGCTCGCGCCGCCGTTCTCCTGCGAGCGGGCGCGCGACGTCCTCGGCTGGGCGCCGGTCGAGGAGCGCGAGGAGTTCCTCGACAAGGCGGTCCGCGTCTACGGACCGAAGACCGACCCCGCCTCGTCGTGACCCCCGCGAGATGAGCGCGCCGCTCGTCCTCCACGTCTTCGCGACGTTCACCGCCGCCGGCCCGCAGCTTCGGGTCTGTCGGCTGATCGAGGCGTTCGGCGACGCGTATCGCCACGTGATCGTCGCCGCCGACGGCGTCGACGACGCGCGCGCGCTCCTCCCGGACGACGCCGACGTCACGCTCCTCGAGCCGCCGGGGTCGATCGGCGGTCACCGGCGGCTGCTGCGCGAGGTCCGCCCCGACCTGCTGCTGACCTACAACTGGGGCTCGTTCGACGCGGTGCTCGCCGCGAGGACGACGCGCGGCGTCCGCCACGTCCACCACGAGGACGGGTTCAACCGGGACGAGGCGGAGCGGCAGAAGCGGCGCCGGGTCTGGGCGCGCCGGCTCGCGCTCCGCGGCTGCGACCGGGTCGTCGTCTGCTCGAGGACGCTCGAGACGATCGCGCGCGCGACCTGGCGCCTCCCGGTCGACCGGGTCCGGTGGATCCCGAACGGCGTGGAGGTCGAACGGTTCCGGGGCGGGGACGGCGCGGCGTTCCGAGAGGAGGTCGGCATCCCCCCCGCGGCGACGGTCGTCGGGAGCGTCGGCCACCTCCGCCCGGTGAAGAACCTCTCCCGGCTCCTCCGCGCCGCGCACGGGCTCGCCACGCCGGTCACGGTCCTGCTGGTCGGCGACGGGAGCGAGCGGGCGGCGCTCGAGCGCCAGGCGCGGGAGAACCCTCCGACCGGCGGGACGGTCGTCTTCGCCGGGCACCGCGACGACCTGCGGGACGCGTACGCCGCGATGGACCTCTTCTGTCTCTCCTCCGACTCGGAGCAGCACCCGGTCGCGCTCCTCGAGGCGATGGCGGCCGGCGTCCCCGCCGTGGCGACGGCGGTCGGGGACGTCCCGCACGTGTTGGGCGAGGAGGCGGCGGAGCGGGCCGTGCCGATCGACGCGGAGGACGACGCGGCCGCGCTCGGGCGGGCTCTCGACGCGGTCCTCGCGCTCGACCGCTCGGGCCGCGACGCGCTCGTGGCCGCGCAGACGCGGCGCGTCGAGGAGCGGTACGGGTTCGACGCGATGGTCCGCGCCTACCGCGCGCTGTACGACGAGGTGCTCGGTCGCGCGTGATCGACGCGCCCCGACCGCGAGGACGGAACGGCCCGCCGCGGCCTCGCGTGACTTCCCCCCGGGACTGATAGGATCACGGACATGAGCGGATCGCACCCGTCCCTGATGCGCCGCGTCGCCGCGAAGCTCGGCCTCGCGAGCGACCCCTGGGCGATCGACGCCCGCGAGCGCGCGTCGGGGTACTACGACTCGATGTACGCGGAGAGCGAGCAGTACGACCGGCCGTACTTCCGGTCGCACTACTACTTCCTCTGGACGGTGATCGTCGACCGGATCCGCCGTCGCCGCCCGGTGAAGGTGCTGGAGGTCGGCTGCGGCGTCGGCCAGTTCGCGGAGTTCCTCGTCGCGCAGGGCGGCGTCGGGTACACGGGGTTCGACTTCTCGCCGCAGGCGATCGAGAAGGCGCGCGCGAAGCGGATCGACGGGGCGCGGTTCGAGGTCGGGGACGCGCTCGAGACCGACCTCTTCGAGACGGTCGAGCACGACCTGCTGGTCTGCACCGAGGTGCTCGAGCACGTCGAGCGCGACCTCGACATCGTCGCCCGCGTCCGCCCGGGGACGCGCTGCCTCTGCACCGTCCCGAACTTCCCGTACGAGAGCCACGTTCGGCACTTCGCCGACGCGGCCGAGGTCGAAGGACGGTACGGCGAGTCGTTCGACGACCTCGACGTCTTCACGCTCGAGGATCCCGCCCACGACGGGAACCGCTTCTTCCTGTTCGAAGGGACGAAGCGGGCGTGAGCCTCGGCGAGCGGCTGGGGTTCGCCGCCGTCGCGGCGTGCGGGGTCGCGGCCGCGCGCGCCGCGCTGGTCGCGCTCGCCGACGGGTACCTCGGCGCGGGCCTGACCGACGTCGCTCTCGAGTCGTTCGCGCGGACGCTGGTGCGGGGGCTGCCGGGGCCGGCGGTCGGCGCGACGGCGCTGGCGCTGCTCGTCGGACGCACCCGCCTCCTCACCGCGCTGGCGCTCGCGGTCGGGGCGGTCCTCGCGTACGCGTTCGTGTCGGGCCGACTCCCCGCGCTCCCGGTCCACG
>JAUIEL010000665.1 GCA_030428825.1 bacterium | reverse complement strand
CGGAGGGAGAGGACGACGACGCCGAACCGGAGACGCCGGTGACCGCGCCGGGGGTCGCCGGGACGGTCCGGGACGACGCGACGGACCTGCCGATCCCCCGGTTCCGGGTCGCCGCCGTGGCGATCACGCTCGGCGGGGAGCCGGCGTACGGACGCGATCCGTTCGTCCGGTCGTTCGCGGACGAGCGCGGCGCGTTCAGGTTCGACGGGCTCCCGCCCGGGACGTTCAAGCTGTTCGTGACCGCCGACGGCTACGCGACGTGGCGGTCGGAGCTCGTCGTCCTCGGCGCGGACGACCGGCGCGTCGAGGCACGGTTGGTCCGGGGCGCGTCGGTCCGCGGGACGGTCGTCGACGGGGTGACCGGGCGGCCGGTCGCGGGGGCGTTCGTCTTCAGCCAGTCCGACGCCCCCGCCCTGCTCGTCCCGATGGACGTCGCGCACCTCGAGGGGCCGCTCGCGGCGGAGGGGCGCACGGCGACGACCGACGCGGAGGGGCGCTTCGAGCTGTGGTCGCTCGCGCCGGGGGACGCGCGTCTCCGGGCGAGTCGGACCGGGTCCGCGCCGGCGTGGGTCGACGTGACGGGGCTCCGCGCGGGCGAGAGCCGCGGCGGCGTGACCCTGCAGCTCGCGGAGGGCGGCGGCGTCCGCGGACACGTCCGGCGCGCCGACGGGGCCCCGGTCGGCGCGGTCCCGATCATCGCCATGCCGCAGGACCGGTACGCCGACGAGCACGGCATGCCGTACGGCGTCGGCGTGACCGACGGGGACGGCGCGTACGCGATCCCGGACCTCCCCCCCGGCATGTTCGTCCTGGTGCTGCTGTCCGACCTCGAACCGCAGGACCTCGACTCGGTCCGCATGGTCCAGCCGGCCCGCGTCCGGGCCGGGGAGTGGATCGAGATCGACTTCGGCGCCCGGCGCACCGACGGGACCCGCCTGACCGGTCGGCTCACGGACGCCGCGGGTCGGGTCGAGCCGGGGCTGATGCTGACGCTCAGCCGTCGCGAGAGCGTGCTCGTCGACCAGGAGGACTGGGTCACCTCGACGACCGACGCCGACGGGCGGTTCGCGTTCGATCACGTCCGACCGGGACCGCACGTCCTCTATCTCACCGACACCTCCGGCGGTCGCGTGCAGGAGGTCGGCCTCGTCGACGTACCGGTCGTCCCGGAGCACGCCGTCGACCTCGTGCTCCCCGGCGCGGAGATCGGCGGTCGCGTCGTCGACGACCGGACCGGCGTCGGCCTGCCGTTCTCGCTCGTCCTCCTCGTCCCGGACGACGGCCGGCGCGACGACTCGATCGCCGCCAAGGTCTCCTGCGACGCCGCGGGAGCGTTCCGGCTCCGCTTCGTCCGGCCGGGGCCGTACCGCCTCCGCGCGATCCCCGCCCGCGAGGAGCTCGGCACGGTCGACGTCGCGCTGCACGTCGACGTCGACGGGAGCGACGAGGTCACGCTCCGCGCGGCGGCGGGCGGCGCCCTCCGGGTGACCGTCGTCGACCCCTCCGGCGCGGCCGTCGGCGACGCCGCGGTCCGCCTCTTCGACGAGACCGGACGGCCGTTCTCGACGGCGTGGAACCCGCGGACGGACGCCCGCGGCGCGCGTACGATCGGCCAGCTCCCGCCCGGGACCTGGACGGTCGAGGTGGCGCGCGACGGACGGCGAAGCGCCGCCACGGTCGTGGTCGGCATCGGCGAGACCGCGGCCGCCCGCCTGACACTCGAACCGAAGGAAACACCTCGCAGAACCGAGGGAGGATGACATGAACGGACTCGCCTGGGGGATCGCCCTCGTCTCCGTCTCCGCCGCCGCGGCGCTCGCCGTGCGGAGCCTCGACGCGCCCGCGCCGGACGACGGGCGGATCGACGCGATCGCCGAACGGATGGCGACGCTGGAGGAGCGGCTGGAGCAGGTCGACGGCCGGATCGCGAAGGCGCTCGCGCGCGTCGAGTCTCCCGAGCGCGCGACGGCGCGGGCGAGCGGGACCGCCCTCGGCGACGCGGAGACCGTCGTGGAGACCCCGCTCCTCTCGGCGGCCGACCGAGACGCCGCCGCGGCGCCGAAGGACGCCGCGGAGGAGACCGAGGAGGAGTTCGACCTCGACGACTTCGCCGCCCGGCTCCGCGCCGGCGGGATGAGCGACGAGGAGGTGGAGCGGGCGTGGCGGAAGATCGTCGCGGCCGGGCGCCTCGACGACGCCATCGACCTGCTCGAGAAGCTCGCCGACCTCCACCCGAACGACCCGGACCTTCAGGCACACCTCGGTTCCGCGTACATCCAGAAGTTGATGACCGTCCCCGACCTGCAGCGCGGGGAGCCCGCGATGCGCGCCGACGCGGCGTTCGACGCGGCGCTGAAGCTCGACCCGCAGCACTGGGACGCGAGGTTCTCCAAGGCGGTCTCGCTCTCGTTCTGGCCGCCGATCATGGGGAAGCAGCCCGAGGCGATCCGCCACTTCGAGACGCTCCTCGCGCAGCAGGAGGGGAGCGGCGTCCCCGACCCGAAGCACGCGCAGACGTACCAGTTCCTCGGCAACCTCTACCTCCAGTCCGGGCAGACCGACAAGGCGAAGGAGGTGTTCGCGAAGGGGCTCTCCAGCTTCCCGGGGAACGAGGCGCTGGCGCAGGCGATGGCCGGCCTCTGAGGCGCGCCCGGACGGCGGTCACGGCGCCCCGCCGGGGACGGACCGCGGGACGCCCCCGGCCGCGGACTGCTATCCTGACGCGCCCGTTCCCGCCCCACTCCGGAGCCCGTCCCCATGCGCTGGAAGGATCGTCGCCGCAGCGACAACGTCGAGGATCGCCGCTCGCGGCGCGTGACGCGAGGCGGCGGCATCGGGATCGGCGCGGTCGTGCTCGGCCTGCTCGCCTGGTGGATCAGCGGCGACCCGCGAGCGCTGCTCGGCTCGCTCACTGGGGCGGGCGGAGCGGGCGGCGGGGGCGCGGCGACGACCGAGGAGGTCCGCCCGACCGCCGAGGAGAACGAGCGCGCGGACTTCATCTCGGTCGTCCTCGCGGACACCGAGGACGTCTGGAACGAGCTGTTCCGGCAGGTCGGGAAGACGTACCGGGAGCCGCGGCTCGTCCTCTTCTCCGGCGCCGTCCAGTCGGCGTGCGGCTTCCAGAGCGCGGCGGTCGGCCCGTTCTACTGCCCGGGCGACTCGCAGGTCTACCTCGACCTGTCGTTCTTCAACGACCTCGAGCGGCGCTTCGGCGCGCCGGGTGACTTCGCCCAGGCGTACGTCATCGCCCACGAGGTCGGCCACCACATCCAGAACCTGCTCGGGATCTCGGACGACGTGCGCGCGAAGCAGCGCGGCCGGTCGAAGGCGGAGCAGAACGACCTCTCGGTCCGGCTCGAGCTGCAGGCGGACTTCCTGGCCGGGGTCTGGGCGCACCACGCGCAGCGCGCCACGCGGATGCTCGAGCAGGGGGACGTCGAGGAGGCGCTCGGCGCGGCGGCGGCGATCGGCGACGACCGGCTGCAGCGGCGAGCGGGCGGCGCGGTCGTCCCCGAGTCGTTCACGCACGGGACCTCGGCGCAGCGCGTGAAGTGGTTCCGGCGCGGCCTCGAGACCGGCGACCTGAACCAGGGGGACACGTTCTCGGCCCGCGACCTCTGACGGTCCGACCGGGCCCGCGGCCGGAGACGCGATCGGGGCCGGCGCGCCGCGGCGCGCCGGCCCCGATCCGTTCACGACGGCTCAGTCGCGCTCGTTCTTCCCCTTCTTCGACTTCTTCCCCTTCTTCCCCTTCTTCCCCTTCTTGCCGCCCTTCTTCCCGTCCTCCTCCTTGTCCC